>JAFAVL010000629.1 GCA_019242465.1 Chroococcidiopsidaceae cyanobacterium CP_BM_RX_35
ATTTCACCCCGCTATCAACTGCACAAATCTATACATACAGCAACGCCAACCTCACTGCTATAGTGAGACAACCCGACCAGGTGGTCAGTTCCGCTGGTTTTAGCGCTACCTACCCTGCTAATTCCATCACTCTCGTTGTCATCCCTGGCGTTGTTAGCCAGGCAACAGCCTTATCACAGTCGGGATGGAGTGCTACAGCTTCATCGAATAGTAACGCAGCTTCTATGGCTATTGATGGAAATCCCAATACTCGTTGGTCAACAGGGACACACCAAACGCAGGGGCAGTACTTTCATGTTGACCTGTCCACCACTCAGTCGTTTAGTAAACTGGTGCTGGATGCCAGTAACTCTCTTAATGATTACCCTAGAGGATACTCTGTCTATGTATCCAATGATGGAGCAAATTGGGGTAATCCCATTGCTAGTGGCTCCGGCAGTAGCGCAGTCACTACGATTACCTTTCCAACTCAATCAGCCCGCTACATCAAAATTGCTCAAACTGGCAGCGATTCTTACTGGTGGTGGTCAATCCATGAACTCACTGTGTATCCGTAATAGGCATGTGACGTTCTCCTTTAAGAGAAATTTGTTTGTCCTTGATTGGAACTGAGGGGCAATAAGAGCGGATATGGGTAGGGTGGGTAACGTCCACCCTACTTGCTTTTAGACAAGGTGGGCAAACTGACTAAACGTTAAGATGAGATTTGGAAACCCTGTCTATAGCAATAGCAAAGCAGGGTATTTAATCACACACAATAATGTTGAATATTGCTCAGTTACTTGCAGAAGAGCTTTCACTCAGATCCACACAAGTTAAAAACGCGCTCGAACTTTTAGCTGAGGGGGCAACGGTTCCCTTTATTGCTCGCTACCGCAAAGAGCGCACTGGCGAGATGAATGAAGTCAAATTGCGTGAGCTGTCTGACCGATATACTTACTTGACTGAACTGGAAGAGCGCAAAGTCGCGATTCAAGAAGTGATCGCTCAGCAAGGCAAACTAACCGATGAGTTGAGGGGCAAGATTGCCGTCTGCTTGCAGAAAACTGAATTGGAAGACCTTTACCTCCCCTACAGACCAAAGAGACGCACACGAGCTACTCTTGCTAGAGAGAAGGGCTTAGAGCCATTAGCAGAATTTATCAAGTCGCTTAATACTGCTAGAGCGACTCCGGCTTCATTAGATGAGGCAGCTACTAAGTATGTATCTGAGGAGAAGGCAGTGAAGACAGGGGCGGAGGCACTAAAAGGAGCCTCTGACATCCTAGCTGAAGAAGTATCCGAGAAGGCACATTTACGTGCATATCTGCGAGACTATCTCCTAGAAACTGGAGTGTTCGTCTCGCGGATTAAAGAAGACTATCCCGCAGGCACCACTAAATTTGAGATGTACCGGGACTTTCGAGCCAACGTCAAGCATATTGCCCCACACAACATGTTAGCTATATGCCGAGGCGAGGCTGAAGGAGTGTTAAATTTTGACCTCTCCTTTGACGAAGAAGTCGTAATGTCTTACCTAGAGTCACAGGAAATTCATACAAAAGACCGGGCAGTCCGAGACTTCTACCGTGGCATGCTCAAGGATGCATTCAACCGTTTGATGAAAGCATCCCTGATTAGCGAAGTAATCTCTAACCGCAAAAATTACGCGGATGTTGAGTCAATTAAGACGTTTGCCGCTAACCTCCGCGAATT
Source organism: Chroococcidiopsidaceae cyanobacterium CP_BM_RX_35 (assembly GCA_019242465.1). The sequence goes on from JAFAVL010000629.1 coordinate 1,696, forward strand.
GCTGCTATCTCCTCCAGCTGGGATGAAACCAACGCTCTCCATCGATCCGGGATTTCGTACTGGCTGTAAGGTTGCTGTCTTGGACGAAACAGGTAAATTCTTGGAATACCAAAATGTGTTTCCCCACCAATCAGCGGCACAGCGCTCTCAGGCAGCCCGGACGATCGAGCACCTCATCCAGAAATACAATATTGAGCTGATTGCAATTGGCAACGGTACTGCTTCGCGCGAGACAGATGATTTCATCTCGGAAGTTCTACAAATAATGGAGCGGCAGCCGATTAAGGTGATGGTGAATGAGTCTGGGGCATCAATCTATTCAGCTAGTGAGGTAGCACGCCAAGAGTTTCCCGATCTTGACGTGACGGTAAAGGGCTCAATCAGTATTGGTCGTCGCTTGCAAGATCCACTGGCAGAGTTAGTCAAGATTGAGCCTAAGTCAATCGGTGTCGGTCAATACCAGCACGATGTGGATCAAAAACTACTCAAGAAGCAACTGGATGAGACGGTAGAAAGCTGCGTGAACTATGTTGGTGTAGATCTAAATACTGCCTCGAAGGAACTTTTGACGTTTGTTTCTGGCATCACGCCAACAGTTGCCAAAAATATTATCGACTACCGTAACCAATACGGGGCGTTTAGAAATCGTCGGGAATTGCTCAAGGTATCAAAGCTGGGCGCAAAAGCCTTTGAGCAGTCAGCTGGATTCCTGCGCATTCGCGGTGGCGGCAACCCACTGGACAATACGGCTGTCCATCCTGAGAGCTACTTTATTGTGGAGGTGATCGCTACCGATCTGAGTGTGCCAACAACACAGATTGCTCAAGCTGTCCAGAAGCTCAAGTCAATGGATCTGAAGAAATATCTGACCGATGCAATTGGCGAACCAACGCTTCGAGATATCATAAATGAACTTGAAAAGCCTGGCAGAGATCCACGCGCCGAGTTTAAGTCTGCCACCTTTAAACAGGGTGTCAAGGAAATTACCGACCTTGAGGTTGGCATGGAACTGGAAGGTGTTGTCACTAATGTTGCCAACTTCGGTGCATTTGTTGACATTGGCGTGCATCAGGATGGGCTAGTACACATTTCCCAAATGGCAGATCGCTTTGTTTCAGATCCAAAGCAGATCGTCAAAGTCGGACAAGTCGTTACGGTACGAGTGCTAGAAGTCAATGAAAAATTGAAGCGAATTAGCTTGTCGATGCGTTTACTCAAAGAGGAGATGAACTGACTGACATCCTCCCGTCACCAAACAAGTTTGGTGCGGGGTTCCTCCTTCACCCACCCAACTTATCAACCAAGCTTTCACTTAATTGACAGAGGTTGATGTGTCCAGAGGCGTTAATTCCGGCATGCCCTG
>JAFAVL010000817.1 GCA_019242465.1 Chroococcidiopsidaceae cyanobacterium CP_BM_RX_35
GTGGCACTTACCAACCTACCAAAGCCCAGATGAATATTTTTCCCAGTTAGCTCAGATTAGCCAACAACCTGCTGAATTTGACTTTCCCCGCGTAGCCCTGCCAAAGTGCTTCCACTATACAGGTCCTCTCAGAAATCCATCGCCGCAGGCAGTGGCGTTTCCCTACGAACGCTTGAATGGTCAGCCTCTCATCTATGCATCCCTTGGCACTCAGCAGAACACCAAAGCGGGACTTTTCCACCAAATTGCTGCCGCCTGCGAGGGATTGGAGGCTCAGTTGGTGATTTCTCACGGCGGTGGTATGAGTGCAGCAGCAATCCAGACTCTCCCCGGTTCCCCTTTAGTTGTCTCCTACGCACCCCAACTAGAACTCCTATCTAGGGCTAAACTGACGATTACCCATGCTGGCCTGAATACAGTTTTAGATTCTCTAAGCAATGGGGTGCCAATGGTAGCAATTCCCATCACCTACGAACAACCAGCGATCGCGGCCCGCATCCGTTGGACCAATACTGGAGAAGTGATTTCATTACAATCCCTCACTGTTCCTAAACTTAGAGCTTTGGTGCAGCAACTTTTGACGAGCGACTCTCATACCAAAAACGCGCATCAGCTGAAAACATCAATCCAGCAAGCGGGCGGCGTGAACAGAGCCGCAGACATTATTGAACAGGCGATCGCTACAGGGTGCCCGGTTGCCACTGATTGGCAGATGAACTCGTCAACTACCTGCGATAAATCGCAGGTTTGCATCTGCCCTCCGTATCAACTCACTACCCAAAAAGGTAATGCTTCAACTTCATCAGGCGACGCATCATTGGGCTGCTGACAAGAGCCCAGTACTACCAAACCGAGCCAAGATGTGCTGGTTGCTCAGTAGCAACGATTACCCGTTTCGTGGGTACTACGCGATTCTTTCTCTGGGTAGGAAGCCACCTACCGGGACTGGGATAACCCGTATAGAGCCACTACTTAAGCCGTATCTCTCCAAACTGGAGTGCCCAGGGAATGTACAAGTTCTTGCATCCAAACGTATCAATTGTAACATAAATAACTGTTGGAATCAAGCATCACTTCGGGCATTCCTCACCCGATAAATCGGGCGACTCCTGCCCGTTGAAGTTGAAGTTGAACAAGAAGCAGGGGGACAACAAGAGGCAGGGGGGCAGGGAGAAAGGGAGCAGGGGGACAACAAGAGACAAGGGGCTTGTTAGAAATGTTCTTTCTCCCCCATGCACCCTGCCCCTCTGCCCCCTTTCCTCTTCTGCCTCGTTCAGGTCAGAAGCTTCACCACCTGATTCACTTTCGGTCTGCCAAAACGTTCCCAGGCATTACCGCCACGTAGAAACAGCTCCATCCAACGGATAGTACCAGTACCATCAGGTGCAGACCAACCTGAACTGCCTGGGGCAAACGCTAGAGTTCCCTCCTGTACCTTGAAACTACCGTCAGAGTACACAGCATCGCTCACTACATCACCGACACGAATGACCACTTTAGCTTCGGGTTCCAAGTGGACAGTGTGGGCAGGAATGGTAGTCTTGATGTTGCCGTAGCCGTCAATCCAAGCTACCCGATCGGTAGGCGCATCTGGGATTTGATGGGGAAGTAAAACTTCTCCTAAGAGGCTAAAGTCTTCTGAGGCAATAGCCCCAGCAGCGATGGGGAAAACATCGCGGGACCGGAATTGCGATCCACCACGGGAAACTTTCACTATATGTAGAACTTGCGCGTGCTCCTTGATGAAGGAGAGAGTATAGCCAGCAAGTACACCCACCACTTTGACACCATTGGGTAGTAGGGCATATGTCAGTCCCTCACCTTCATTGTCGGGTCTAGGTTCAGAGTCATCTTGGCGAGGAGCACAATTATGATATATCAAACGTTCTTTGGGACCAGGGTTGAGCCCAAGCTGGGCAATCCAGAAACCCGTAGCCAGAGTGCTAAAAGGTGGCACTGAAAGTAAGCTAATTTGTGCAGCAGGTAGAGCTAATAACAGACGCTGCGTCACCTCAGCAAAAGCTGGGTCACCAGTGCCGTAGTCCGCGATTAGGCTGATGAGCATTACGCAAAATCTGAGTGAAGTAGCAGTTTTAGCTTAACTGGTTCAGATACAGGTGATAGTTAAGAAGCATGATTTATCTAGTCGATATTGCACAATTTTTAGATCAATTCTTTGCCATTCATCGCTTTGGTGAAGATCCAGGAGGCGTGTACTGGTCATCTACAGGTCCAATCAGTCGGCTTGGGCTAGCGCTGGAGCCTTGGCCGCAGTTAGCTGACTGGGCGATCGCCGAACGCCTGGATGGTCTTTTCTTACATCGCCCCTGGAAGCTGCAGTCGAACCAACTACCACCAGATATTGGTGTGGTAGCGTACCATCTTGCCTTCGATGAACGGCTGACGTTAGGCTTTAATCCTCGATTGGCTGAAGCTTTTGGGATGTCAGGGATAGCGGTATTGGGTGAGAAAGCAGGGCGAGCGATTGGCATGATTGGGGAGATTCCAGCCCAAAGCTTTGCTAAATACTGTTGCGATCTCAACGAAGTGTTTGGTGGGCAAGACGAAGCTTGTGCTGGTGGGCACAGTGAAGTCAAGCGGGGAGCTGTGGTTGGTGCGATGACAGACGCACTGGTGCGGGAGGCAGCGTCGCGTGGGGCGGACATATATATCACAGGACAATTAAGACAGCCTGCTCAAGCGGCGGTGCTAGAAACTGGAATCAGCGTTGTTGCGGTTGGTCATCGTCGCTGCGAGGAATGGGGTTTAAGGGCGCTAGCTGGGGTGTTGCGCGAACGCTGGGCTCGACTAGAGGTAGTGACATTTCACTAGAATAGTGATGGAATCACAAATGGAGACAAAACAACGATTTACGCACGTCCTTTAGCACGTTTAATTGAGCAACTACAGCGGTTGCCAGGAATTGGTCCGAAAACCGCCCAGCGTTTGGCTTTGCACATTTTGAAGCGCTCTGAGGCAGAAGTGCAGACCTTAGCACAAGCATTGATTGAAGCTAAACAACAGCTTGGTTTATGTTCCGTCTGCTTTCACCTATCTGCTGAACCAATTTGTGAGATTTGTAGTAACGCTAACCGTGACGGCAACACGATCTGTGTCGTGGCAGACTCCCGTGATGTCATTGCCTTGGAAAAAACCAGGGAGTACCACGGCAAGTATCACGTTTTGGGTGGGGTAATTTCTCCTATGGATGGAGTTGGTCCAGAGCAACTCACTGTTCAGCCTTTGCTAAGACGGGTAAACCAGCAACAAACTAAGGAAGTGATTTTGGCAATTAGTCCGAGTGTGGAAGGGGAAACAACAACCCTCTACGTCGGTCATCTCCTGAAGCCGTTTACACGAGTAACACGAATTGCCTTTGGATTGCCCGTAGGCGGTGACTTGGAGTACGCTGATGAAGTGACTTTGGCAAGAGCCTTAGAAGGACGGCGAGAATTGGACTAAGAGGCTCAATCTAGCTTTAAAGCATTTACAGGAACTTCATCCCAAGAATTTACTGTCCGCAGCCGTGCCACCCAACCAGATGCCTTTTGCTCAGCGGTTAAATTCTGCTCAAAAGATGCATGGCAGTTCTGGGCTTGAGTTTCATTGCAACAAGCAATACAAGAATAGAGAAGACCAGACGGATCGATCTGTTCATTTATCCAAATGGTCATGATGAACTCCTTAAACCTAACTGCGGCTGCTATTAACTAGCTTAGGTGCTTTGCACCAAGCTGAATCAGCGTTTCTCCGGTTACGCGGCAAATTCGCCAATCTTCTAGAATTGCGGCACCCAAGCGACGGTAAAAAGAAATGGCAGGCTGATTCCAGTCCAAGACGCTCCACTCCAGGCGACCACAACCGCGCTCAACTGCCAACTGGGCTAAGTGCGTCAAAAGAGCCTTACCAATACCTTGACGCCGATATTCTGGTAAGACAAATAAGTCCTCTAGATAAATTCCTGGCTGAGTCAGAAAAGTTGAATAGTTAGTAAAAAACAGGGCAAATCCAACAGTCTGCTCTGCTGACTCTGCCAAAATAGCCTCTACACACGGGCGATCACCGAACAGATGCTTTGAAAGAGCATCAGCATTGCCAGTGACAGCGTGAGATAACTCCTCATACTCGGCCAGTGCCTGAATCAGCTCAAATAGCACTGGGGCATCAGATGGCTGGGCTGGACGGATATGCAATTCGTAAGACATAGAGCGATTTTGGATTTTTGACTTCAGCCTTTAGATTAAATCCAAAATCCAATTCACTCGTTAACGTTCGCGTAGCGTCTTTTGCAGGAGAAACGCTAACGCCCGACCCAAAATTAAACCAGCCACCCCTTCAAACGTCTAGCTATGTGAGGTCGTCGCAATTTGCGCATAGCTTTGCTCTGAATTTGCCGCACTCGTTCGCGGGAAAGATTGAACATACTGCCCACTTCTTCCAACGTAAAGGGTTCCGTAGTGGTGAGACCATAGCGCAGGGAAATCACATCCTTTTCTCGTGGTGTCAGCACCTCACCTAACACGTCCCAGATTTCCTGACGCATCATAGTCTCATTCATTTTTTGCTCAGGAGACTGACTGTCATCAGCTTCTAGTAAATCAACCAGTTCCGTATCTTCTTCTTTACCGACACGATGGTTAAGTGATAAAGCTTTGCGTCGTAGCTGTTGTAAGGAGCGCAACTGCATAGGTGTAACATCTAAGGCTGTAGCCACTTCGGCTTCAGAAGGGTTGCGACCTAGTTGTTGCTTGAGTTCACGCTGAGCTTTTTTAAGTTTGTTTAGCTTTTCTACTACATGAATAGGTAGGCGAATCGTCCGAGCATCATTTGCGATCGCCCGCGTAATTGCCTGTCTAATCCACCAATAGGCATAGGTAGAAAACTTATAACCCTTATCTGGGTCGAACTTTTCTGCGGCTCGGTTTAGTCCCATTGCCCCTTCTTGAATTAAGTCTAGGAATGGCACTCCTCGATTCAGATATCGCTTAGCGATTGCTACTACTAATCGCAAGTTCGACCGAATCATCTTGCGTTTTGCCACTCTACCCTGGTACAGGCGATGCTCCAGTTGGCGCTCTGTGAGCCCTACTGCTGCTGTTATTTCTGTCGAGGTGAGACAGCGGTTGAGTTCAATCTGCGACTTACTTTTAAGTTCCTCGACTTCGACTAGGAAGCGGACGCGACGTGCTAACTCGACCTCTTCGTTGGCTTTTAGCAGCGGATAACGCGCCATTTCTTTAAAAAATGCTCCGACAGCATCATCGGACTTCGTCTTTTTGTATCCAGAAGCTCTCGCTGCACCTATTTCATCTCCTGCTCGCTCCTCCCATGCCAATTCCTCTACAGAGGAAGTCGAGAGTTCTTCTGAGGAAGGCGCTTCTAGGGTGTCGAGTGATGGTTCTTCTAATTCAGCAGCATGAGAGGTATTAGCTGCTGTTACTTGCTGTAAGGTATCTATCGCTCCCAATTCGGCAGTATCCATAATTTAGATCTATCAGACCAGATAAACTAACATGGTGGAAAAGATTCTTGCTTGAAAAACTACTAAATATGAAGTAGATTAAAGCATCCGTTTTCTTTTAAGCTACTGAATTTCTTTTCAGTAACAATACATAGATATCCTCATTGAACTTTAGATAAGATGAAATTTTATACTCAGCTTTCTTTGTAAAATTGTAGGGATAAGATTGTGTCCTAAAGTTGCACCTTCTACGCTTCTTATGTATTTCTCATTCCCTTTGGCATCTGATTAATTGGCTACAAGACAGCTATTGAAGCACGGATACTAAAGAATAAAATTTAACTAATCTCTCACTTTGCTAGTAACTACTAGCGCTATTAAATGATTCAATTTACTTCGCCTAAAAAATAGGATCTCATATAAATAAAAGCTTGACTCTCTATCGATAGAAAGAAAATTGTGCTATTCCCTATGCAGTAGCAGGTTAATGCCTTCTTAAATCTTCTAATCATCTACTAAAGAAGGGAGTAGCGGAAGTCAAGCAAGGGAGGTTTCCTCCCTTGCTTGACTTCGGGTATAGGGGGAGTAGGGGAAGAAACATCCAAGACTCCTAAAAGATTTGTAAGTCCCCGACTAAGCTCCTGGAAATGAGCTGTTCTTCGCCAAGTCGGATAAACTTGGAGCTACATTCTCATTCCCTGCTCCCCATGCTATCTTCTTCCCCAACTTCCCTAGCACTCTCAGCTCCAATCGCGGCTGAGCCTGGAATGTCCTATCAGTCCGGCAAGGTCAGCCAGCGGTGGATTGAAGTGCTAGTGGACTGTCAGTGGGCACAGGGTTTGTATACATATAGATTGCCAGCCCAGTTGGCAGTTCAACCAGGAGATATTCTGAGCGTGCCGTTTGGCTCGCAACAGCTAGGAGCGATCGCGATTCGTCTAGTTGACCAACCCCCAAACGATTTAGACCTCACAAGTATCCGGGATGTGGAAGAGGTGATCAGCGTCGGGTTTTTCCCAGATGCTTATTGGGAGTTACTCAATCGAGTAGCGCAGTACTACTATACGTCACTGATTCAGGTGATTCGGGCAGCACTACCGCCTGGATTACTGGTGCGCTCCCAGCGACGCTTGCGCCTGATCGCTCAAGTTTCTACCGATGCTGTCGTCCTCAGTCCAACTGCGCGGCAAATCTTAGCACTACTCCAAAGTCAAACATCTGGGGATTACAGCTATACCTATCTCCAGCGCCAAGTTAGAGGAGCTAGCCGGGGTATTAGAGAGCTATTGCGAACGTCGTTGGTTGAGAGTTACCTAGAGCCACCTAGACTCACTCGACCTAAACTCCAAAAAGCGGTGACTTTAGTCGGGACGGGTTTTGAGTGCGATGTAACCCCTCGTCAACTCGAAGTGCTAGAAGTACTAAGGCGGCGAGGTGGTGATATTTGGTTGAGTGAGCTGTTGCAGAGTTGTCATGCGAGTTCTTCAATCTTAAAGGCACTGGAACAAAAGGGCTGCATTGCTATCCAGCAACGAGAGATGTTGCGGACAGAAGGTGGATTTAGCTTGAGCGATCAGCCCAAAGCTTTAACTCCTGCCCAGTCGCAGGCATTGGCGACAATTGCTCAGTTAGAAGCATTTGCACAGGTGCTGTTGCATGGAGTGACAGGCTCTGGCAAGACTGAGATTTATCTACAAGCGATCGCGCCTCGGCTCCAACGCGGACAGTCTGCCTTGGTTCTCGTCCCAGAAATTGGTCTCACGCCGCAACTGACTGACCGTTTCCGTGCCCGGTTTGGTCATAAGGTTTGTGTTTATCACAGTGCCCTATCTGATGGCGAACGTTATGACACTTGGCGGCAGATGCTGACTGGGGAGCCGCAGGTCGTTATTGGGACTCGCTCGGCAGTATTCGCCCCTCTACCCCGTCTGGGCTTGATCATCCTGGATGAAGAACACGATGGTAGTTTCAAGCAAGACCAACCTATGCCGACCTATCACGCCCGTACCGTTGCCCAGTGGAGAGCAGAGCTAGAAAACTGTCCGTTGGTTTTGGGTTCCGCTACTCCCTCTTTGGAGACTTGGGTGAGCGTGGGGGGGAGGCAGGGGGCAGGGGGGCAGGGGGGGAACTCTGCTAATATCTATTACCTTTCTTTACCTGAGCGGATTGAGTCTCGACCTTTGCCTCCGGTGGAAGTGGTGGATATGCGGCAGGAGTTGCAGCAGGGGAATCGCTCCATTTTTAGTCGTTCGCTGCAAGAGGGTTTGCAGCAATTGCAGACTTCAGGACAACAAGGGATTTTGTTTATCCATCGGCGGGGACACAGTACGTTTGTTTCTTGCCGCAGTTGCGGCTATGTGATTGAGTGTCCTCACTGCGATGTCTCTTTGGCTTATCACCACACAGAAGCTGCGGCCGCTGAGCTGCTGCGTTGTCACTACTGTAACTATGTACGATCGCACCCGCGTCATTGTCCCGAATGCAGTTCTCCTTACTTTAAGTTCTTCGGGAGTGGGACTCAGAAGGTGGCACAGGAGTTAGCCCAACAGTATCCCGGATTGCGCTTTATTCGGTTTGATAGTGATACTACCCGTACTAAAGGCTCCCACCGAGCATTGCTGACCAAGTTTGCTACTGGAGAAGCTGACTTGTTGGTCGGAACTCAAATGCTGACCAAAGGTTTGGATCTCCCCCAAGTCACATTGGTAGGTGTTGTGTCAGCTGATGGCTTGCTGCATCTTTCTGACTACCGGGCTAGCGAACGGGCGATGCAAACGCTGATACAGGTAGCTGGTCGAGCTGGTCGTGGGGATAACCCTGGGCGGGTGATTGTGCAAACTTACTCTCCAGAACATGCTGTGCTTCAGGCACTTTGGGGGCACGAATATGCCTCTTTTACTGAAGTTGAGCTACAACAACGTGCGGTGCTGAACTATCCCCCTTACGGGCGGCTAATACTGCTGCGGCTCAGTAGCACCAACCCCGATGAAGTGCAAAATACTGCTCAGGTGCTAGCCATGGCGTTACATCCTGATGCCTCAGATGCCATGTCGAGTTACGACATTTTAGGACCAGCTCCGGCTAGTGTCTTACGAGTAGCCAATCGTTACCGCTGGCAAATTTTACTCAAGTTTCCGTACAGCTCTCTGCCAGAACTGCCAAATTGGCATCAGTTGCGATCGCTTTGCCCTGCCTCTGTCAGCCTAACTATCGATGTTGACCCACTAAACCAGATGTAATATCCGTACCACAGTAACTGTACAAATACGGTATCTTCGTAATCAAAATAAAATATTATACACGCACCATCTTTACCAAACGCATTCCTGGATTTTACTGAGATAGAAGTAGTCTCTCAAAATTCTTCAGTACAATCACTAGTTTAGGATGGACCCAAAATAAAGATTCTTCTCTTGCTTGACATTAAATCAAGATGTACATACCTATATTCACTACTAGTGATATCACTAAAGTATCCCTAAACCCTTAGCAATCTTTATCGTTATTTCTTTTTTATACAAGAAAGGTCTTTAATCTAAATTTACCGATTCAAAGGATTACTGATAGAAAGAGTACTGTAATCCGCACTAAGTTTCAATTTTTTTTATCCCAAAGTTCCATAGAAACTCGGTTATAAAAACCATAAGGTCGAACTTATGATTAAGTTGTTTCGAGCCTAGAGCCATCTAGTGGCGAACTAAAAGAGACACCACAGTTCCCCAATTTTTGATCATTACTCAGGCAGTATGTATGATGA
>JAFAVL010000001.1 GCA_019242465.1 Chroococcidiopsidaceae cyanobacterium CP_BM_RX_35
AAGATTCTTGACTTTGCTGAAATCGACACCTTTGACTAAAGCTGATTGGGTGCTTGAGGGGTCTATTCGCCTAAATTGCTGCTTTGGGGTTGACTGGGAGCTGCTTAAAATCGCCCCCTGCAAATCTGCCCCAGCCAGATTTGCCCCCCGCAGATCGGCTAGGTTCAAGTTAGCGTTACGTAAATTAACGTTTGTCATTTGGGCGTTGTGGAAATCAGCACCAGTGAGACGGGTATTGCTGAAGTTAGCATCGCGGAGATTAGCATCACTCAAATCAGCTTGTGATAAGTCTGAACCTCGCCAATCTGACTGCGACAAATCAGCAGACTGCATTTTTGCGCCTAAAGCACTAACCTGACCTAAACGCGCCCCGGACAGATTGACGAGGCTCAAGTCTGCTCCTGCTAGATCTGCACCAGTGAGGCTAGCATCAGCCAAAACTGCTGCACGTAGATTAGCTTCCACAAGCTTGGTGCTGCTAAAATTAGCGCCAGTCAAACTGGCAGCAGAGAGATTAGCCTGGTTAAGGTTAGCAAGGACCAAGTTTGTGCGATTCATCAAAACCCGGCTGAGGTCAGCTTTAGTGAGATTGGCTGCTTGCAGCTGAGCATCACTCAGGTCAGCAATCCAATCATCTGACGTATCTAAACGACCATCCTTGCCTGGTCCCCGGAACTGAGTCCTGCGAAAACTGGCATGATTGAGATTAGCTGCCCTCAACTGAATTCCTGACAAATCAGTTTTGTCTAGTAGCAAGGTGAAAGAGCCAGATTCGGTGTTTGTTTGACCTAGATTGGTTCGACTGAGATCGACAGAGTGGACTTTACCGCTATAAACCATCAAAATTTTAGCGATCGCCCACTGAGTTTCCTGTAGCTGCTCAGTCCGCAACGCCTGTTTTTGGGGTGTGAGGGTGTCGCGCTCAGCCAAGAGCGATGCAAAGTACTGATTCAAGTGTTGCAAATATGGTAAGGCTTGGGGACCGGAATTTACTAGTGCTTGCTGTACCTTATCAAGCAGAGTAGAGTTTGTCTCCTGCCCTAGAAGGTTCACGAGGAGTTGCAGTGCTTGCGGGTTTTTCAGCGTTCCCAGCGCTAAGATAGCTCTTTGGCGTTCTTCTAAGGTGGCAGAGGAATTCGGGCTTAGCTGTTTCATCAGCGTCAGGAACTGCTGATTGTTGTGCTGCTCAAATGCCCTCTGGTTCACCTGAGTTTGAACATAAACTTGAGTGCCGACTAAAGTTCCCAACACAGCAGCCATGCTAAAAAGTGCTACTAGCAGTACAACAAAGTATGGATGTTGCCGCATCCAGCGCCACCATTTGCGTCGCTGCTGGTGAAATTTTGGTGTTAGAGCCATGCCTCCTGTCAGTATTGGCTCTGCATCCGTCTCCGTCTGTTGGTAGCTACGGCTGACGAAACGCCCCTGGCTGCTCTGACTCTGATAAAATCCAGAAGGACGGTTGGCATCTATAACATAGGTACCCGCAAGGCGGTCGTGTAAGCATCGGCGCTGGGGATGGAACCGAGCACTCATCCCTTCTGCCAATACCATCAAACTAAACACTCCTACTAAAATGCTGAGGGAGGAAGTACCGCTGTAGCCCCAGAGTAGATAAGCAAACAGCATTGGCAAGCCCCAGCTACCAATCCCTTCTCGCAGCAGAACCCGCCGTATACCGGGAGGCTTAAGAGTAGCTGTTACGACTCGCACACCGAACCATCGCTTAGGTAGAGTGTTACCAGTTTTAGCCAGTAAAAACAGTTGCCACACAATTAGTACGATTGGTGCCACTAAGGCAACAGACCAAAACAAATTGGTCAGAGGTGCCACATTGCTATCGCCTACATCAACAGGAAGGTTGAGGGTTTTGGCGATTACCTCCGCCATTACTGCCAATACGGGGTTAATAGGGACTTGTTCACCTATTGATTGAGACCGGATGTAAATGCCGATACCAAAGGGAACCAACACACTGGTAACTACCAGTAAGACTTCGACAATCCAGGCAAGAAAGCGCCTAGTCACTAACGGTAGAGGCTGGAACTTCTCCTGCCCCGAATGACGAACACGATTGATACTTCTCCTCAGACTTGGGGTCGCCATCTCACAACTCCCTTTTTTAGGTTCTCCCCATGTTGTGTGTAAGTGAGGCTGGAAATAAATTATGCTTTAGTTTCAGTGTTATGGACTAAAGAAACTGGTACAAAAATTACATAAGCAGTAATACTTACAACAATTGGTTAATTCAGAGCTAACTGTTAGCACAACTTTAACAGACATTAGGAAAAGCGAACATTATAAGTAGCTAGGAACCAACGTCTCTTGCCACCGTCTATAGAGGTAGAGATTTTTGTCAAAAGAGCGTGGAAACAATCGAACATATGAACGAGCTAAAGACGTACACAAGTAGGCTGGTTGTTCCCACAGCATTGACAATCTGTTTAACCGTCATTGCTACCGCTTTAGCTGAAGCACCAATTCTGCAAATCAATCCCAAGTTTCAGCCGGACCCGCTCGTAGTTCATGGTACTTCTGGGGGAGCAAAAAGCAGCAACTGCGGCAACATTTCTGACACACCTAACCAAGTCATTCAAGTCAAGGAGCCACTCCCTTACTTGCATTTAAGCGTTCAAAGCGAGGGACAGCCAACCCTACTGATTGAGGGACCGAATGGGCGTTTCTGCGTGCTAGGAGATGCTTCTGCTGGAGGTCGCCCAGAAATTTCTGGTTATTGGCAATCTGGTCGTTACTCTCTGTACATCGGCGATCGCACAGAGGGTCAACATCCTTATACTCTCTCGATTTCTGAGAAGCATACCCCGTAGGAAGAGGCAGGGGAGCAAGAAGAATGCGTTCTTTGTTACTCAGCTTTGCAAGGAAAATTTCTGTAATGCTCTAGCTGCCTTCTGGCTTCAATGGCAGAGCCTCAAATCAACTATTCCTAAAAACTTCTGGGTGATAACAAAATCGAATAGTGTTTTTCTCCCTTGCTCCCCTGCCCCCTGCCCCCCTGCTCCCCTGCCTCTTTCGGTAAGAGGAAGAAAACCTACTCTTCAGAGTTAGAGGGGACTTCGACTGCTCGCACGTCAATCGTGCCTGGAGGTGTCAGGCGGTTAAAATGGTGATGCTCTACCAACAGACGTTCGCCACAGTTAGGGCACTGTAGCTGAGTTTGGTTTAAACCAGCAAACTCATAATGGCAGACAGGACATTTATCTTGAATGAGGTTGCGTCGTAACCACCAGCTGAACCCTAAGAACGCCAATACTGGTAATAGGAAAATAAGCCCAATCAGAATCAGAACCGATTTAACTAACCAGCCCAAACCTACTATTCCTAGTATCCAAATGATGGCAATTGTGGTGAGCCAAGGGCGGACTTTAGCAAGATCGAATCGAAAGGTTTTAGGGCTCATGTTCCAATTTTCCTTGACTCTGCCTCTAGGATAGCGATTTTTCTGAGTGTTGCTGTCGCGGCAAACCATGCTTAACAATAACTAGACAATTTCTGCCATCAGCGCCGCGTTCATAGACTACATGATCTGCTAAGCGTCGCAGGAGAAACCAGCCATATCCTCCTTCCTGGAGCGTACCTGGTGCTGGCTCTTCTAAGGCATCTGGATTAAAAGGCTTGCCTTGATCCCAAATTCTAATCTCCAGTCGATCAGTCCATAAAGTCAAGTCAATGTCAATAGTTGTTTCTGGTGGCAAGGCATGATGAGCGTGTCGCACGGCATTCGTAAACCCCTCTGCCAAGGCTAAGTTGAGACGATAGAGTTGGTTTTCTGACCAAGAAAACTGGATTGAATATCGCGAACAAAAGCGTTTAAACCATTGTTGCACTTGGTTCAGAACCGTGAGGTCGCTCTTTACCCTCAGATGGTCTTGCTGTAACATGCCAAGCCTCGACCGTGACTTGATTCTAACTACCCAACTACTAAAAAGACGCCTGTTGACGTTTCTCGGCTAGCTGCACATTCGCACCTCGCTCTTGAAACCCACAGGCGTCAAAGCGCTGTTGTATAGTTATGTTTAGAAAAGACCCAGCGTTAGGGACTTATCTAGCGGGAATGTGGCTCCGATACCCAACCATATGGTAATCAATGTACCGAGTAGGAAAACAGTAGTTGCAACTGGACGGCGGAAGGGATTCTGAAACTTATTAACGCCCTCAATGAATGGCACAAAGATTAGTCCTAGGGGTATAGCAGACATTGCTAAAACTCCTAGGAGTTTGTTAGGTAGAGACCGTAGAAGCTGGAAAGCGGGATACAAGTACCACTCTGGTAGAATTTCTAGCGGCGTTGCAAAAGGATTTGCTGGCTCCCCAGACATAGCGGGGTCTAGTACGGCAAGAGCAACGATACAGGCTCCAGTTCCTAAAATCACAACCGGGAAGATGTAAAGCAGGTCATTCGGCCAGGCTGGTTCGCCGTAGTAGTTGTGCCCCATGCCTTGGGCAAGTTTCTCCCGTAACTTTGGATCGCTCAGATCTGGTTTTTTCAATGTTCCCATTGTTATTTATTACCCTCCTTAGTGGGTGAAACGCAGCGGAAGTAAGATTACAAAGGACCAGAGATGCCTTGCTTGCGGATCATCAGAAAGTGTAGCAGCATGAAGACGGCAATCAGCCAGGGTAGCACAAAGGTATGTGCGCTATAATAGCGAGTCAGCGTCGCTTGACCTACACTAGAGCCACCACGCAGCAGTTCAGAGATCGTGGTGCCAACGACAGGAATAGCTTCTGGCACACCGCTAACAATCTTCACAGCCCAGTAGCCAATTTGGTCCCAGGGCAGGGAGTAACCAGTTACACCAAATGAAACGGTAATGACTGCTAGGATGACGCCTGTTACCCAAGTCAATTCGCGGGGCTTTTTAAAGCCACCAGTTAGGTAGACCCGAAAGGTATGCAAGAGCATCACTAATACCATCATGCTGGCAGACCAGCGGTGAACGGAACGAATGAGCCAGCCGAAATTTACATCGGTCATCAGGTATTGCACGGAAGCAAAAGCTTCGGTTACTGTTGGCCTATAATAAAAAGTCATGGCAAATCCAGTGGCAAACTGGATTAAAAAGCACACTAAGGTAATTCCGCCAAAGCAATAGAAGATATTGACATGAGGAGGGACGTACTTGCTAGTAACGTCTTCTGCTAACGCCTCAATCTCTAGGCGTTCCTGAAACCAGTTGTATACTTTTGAGTCAGTTACCTGCTTGGAAAACATGAAGCAAGAGTTCCTAAAATATAGATTGCGGTTTGTCGAATCCCCCAATCTCAGGGAAGGGAGAGCTTTTTCAAAGGGAGTGCTTGGGCGTCGGAAATCCAGGCAGTTCTGCGGAAGCAATCGCTTAGCTGAGTCACGCCAGCCACTTCCAGCTACAGCTAACAGATGAAGTCTGCTTACAGTAGTTCTATAGAAAAAGTAACATAATTAAGAGAAGAATTTCAGGACTCAGCACGGCAAAAGAGCGCGAGTTGGCGAATCAGAGGCGGGAAATTAATTTTCTCCGCCTTAGCTAACACATTGTGAACTAGGGATGAGAGTAGCAGGTGGAAGTTAGGATAGATACTATGCAAAGACGAGTTTTCCGGGTAGGACTTTTACTGCTCCTGCCGATTTTGATGACGTTGTGTTGGTGGGTTCAGCCAGCTGCCGCTTTGACGGAAGAACAAAAACTGGTATCCGAAGCTTGGCGGATTATTAATCGCACTTACCTGGATGACACGTTCAATCATCAAAATTGGGCAGCGGTACGGCAAAAGGTACTCCAACAGCCGTTGAAAGATCAAGAGGCTACCTACAATGCCATTCAGCAAATGGTAGCGAGTCTTGACGATCCTTTCACTCGCTTATTGAGACCAGAGCAGTACCGCAGCTTGAAGGTTAATACGTCTGGTGAACTGACAGGGGTAGGGTTGCAAATTGCACTCGATACCAAAACAGGTCATCTGGAGGTGGTAGCCCCAATCGCTGGCTCACCAGCAGAAAAAGCTGGCATTCAACCGCGTGATCGCATTGTGCAGATAG
>JAFAVL010000177.1 GCA_019242465.1 Chroococcidiopsidaceae cyanobacterium CP_BM_RX_35
CCAGACCTACAATAGTTAATCCTACTGTCAGTGCTAATTGTTGTATTTTCATCGTCTTGTTAAGTAGAAGGTACTAATTCTGACTTAATAGTCTACACATAAAGAGTAAACGCTTTGATAAAGTATGCTTAACTTTTGGTTAAAAAACGGTTTGTAAATAAAACGGTTGTGTCGCAAAAACGATTTGAGGACAGGGAATCCTTCTCAATCCCTGTTGCTTATTGAGCAATTCCAAAAATTTGAGACACGAATTCTATCTGTGCTTGCACATCGCCTTTGTCAACAGCTTTGACCTGTCCTTTGCGCAGCATGTTCATTGCTTCCAATCCTTTGATGGCTTGCCGGGCCGTGTTGAACGACCCAAATCCCATCCCTGGCTTTGTTAGTCGCTTGATAAATCTGTG
Source organism: Chroococcidiopsidaceae cyanobacterium CP_BM_RX_35 (assembly GCA_019242465.1). The sequence continues at coordinate 405 of JAFAVL010000177.1, forward strand.
ATCCTGTTCCACTCGGTTGTTCAAATACTTCACCTGCTGCAGTTGGATTGTTAGCGGTAGTTGGTTTTCGGCTTTCCGAGCATCAATAGCAGGAGGATACGCGGCATTCTTATCCACATTAATTACCCTGGGTTCTTGAGTGTGAGAAGCGTTGAGCGTTTTGCGTAAGAACCGCTCTGCTGCCGTGGCATCGCGATGAGCACACAGCAGAAAGTCTAGAGTCTTACCCTGCGAGTCCACAGCTCGATACAAATACTTCCACCGCCCTTTAATCTTGATGTAGGTTTCGTCCACCCGCCACGAGTCATTTGTTTGATGCAGATGAGGACGAATCCGCTTGTCCAGCTCAGGAGCGGACTTCAATACCCAGCGGTTAATTGTCGCATGGTCTACCTCAATTCCTCGTTCCATCATCATCTCTTCTAAATCTCGATAGCTCAAAGCGTAGCGGCAGTACCAACGCACATTCAGCAAGATGATTTCAGGCAGAAAGTGCCGCCATTTGAAAAGAGAGGGAGCAGACATCGGAAACTCGGGTGGAAGTTTTCAGCTTTCCCTCCTTATCACTTTCCGGTTTTTGCGACACAACCGTAATCCAAATGAGTAAAGTAAGAATGCCAAAATTGTTGTCATCAAAAATACTAATTTGTGGGCGACTCTGTGAGGATTACTTGCATTAGCTAGTATTACATAGGATGCTGAAGAGGCAAAGGTTCTACTTCACTACTACTTCCATATTACTACCTTAACGGCAAGAGTCGTAAACGTAAAATACCTATGCTAATTCTATGTTCAAATGCTCATTGTATAACTTTATATATACATCCTGGAGCGCAGCGCTAATATAGCGTCTTCCCAGGCGAACTGCGTGGCGTCTCTGCATGAAATTACCGTATGAGCTACTTAGCTTCATCTCATTTACTCTCCTGCTAAAGCTTGAGGACTTTTGAATCGTTAATATACATATATGCTTAATACAGTCTTTTTATGCAGTCTCGTTCTAAAGCGGTTCGGACTTTAGACAAATTCAGATGAAATCAAGTAGCTTGAAGACTAAGCTTAAAAATTTCGAGAAGGTGTTTAAACCGTTTACTAGAGCTAGAACACTTATATAAACCTTAAACTCAAGATATAAAAATTATTCTAAATTAGCTTTTCTAATTACTTATGGAATTAAGTGATACTTTGGAAAGTGGCACTTAGTTACTTACCTTGACACTAGGAATAATACTGTTAGAGATTGGAAGCATAAAATCCCTTGGCATACGATAATGTTTTGAAACGCCTTGCAGAGGAGTACCCCTCTGTCTTTGTTCAGTGGCTGCTAGCGGTGGACGAGCTGGATATTCAGAAGCTGCCAACTGAGTTGAGCCTGGAGCCTGTTCGCTCTGATGCCGTTTATTTCCTTCCCCAGCTTGGTCAAATCCTACACATTGAGTTTCAAACTGAGCCTCAATCTAACGCACCTCTCCCTTTGCGACTACTGGATTACTGGGTAAGGCTATACCGACAACACCGTCGTACCATTAAGCAGGTAGTCATCTTCCTCAAACCCACAAACACGGAAGTTGTTTTCACTGAGGAATTTGCTGTAGGGAATACAGTGCATCGTTACCAAGTGATACGGATGTGGGAGCAAGACCCAACGCCACTGCTGGCTAATCCAGCTCTGCTACCATTGGCAGTCTTGGCACGAACAGATGCCCCTACAGCTCTACTACAGCAAGTTGCTGCCCAAGTGGAGTTAATTGAGGAGCTACAGCAGCAGCGGGAGATCTCGGCATATACTGAGATATTGGCAGGGTTAAAGTTTGACAAAGACTTAATTCGGCGGTTTCTGAGGGAGGAGCTAATGCGAGAGTCAGTAATCTACCAAGAAATTGAGCAAGAATCTAGGCAGAAAGGAGAGGCAACCCTAATCCTGCGTCAGCTAGCACGGCGGGTAGGTCAGGTAGCCCCAGAGGTGCGCTCACAGATTCAGCAACAACCCGTTGAACGGTTGGAGGAACTAGGGGAAGCACTGCTAGATTTTTCCTCCGCACAGGATTTAACGGATTGGCTGGAAAATCATCAACAATAGCAAGAGAGAAAATTATCGGGACGAGTGCTAATTAAGCATTAAATCTAGTTATCAATCTATTTAATGAGATAATGAATATTGCAGCAAATTATCTATTTGAACAATGATTAAACTGTATGGTGGTGCGCGGAGTCGGGCTGCGATCGTTCGCTGGTACTTAGAAGAATTAGCTATTCCCTATGAATTCATCCTGCTAGACATGTTCGCAGGAGCGCATCAGCAGTCGGATTTTTTGAAATTAAATCCATTTGGTAAGGTGCCTGTAATTGTTGATGGTGACTTGGTGCTATTTGAATCTGGGGCAATTTTGTTGTATCTCGAACGCAAATACGGTGGGAAGCAGTTATCAATCGAGCAGCAAGCAATCCTCTCCCAATGGATAATATTTGCTAATGCCACCTTGGGACCTGGTATCTTTGTCGAAGCTAGCCGAGAGCGCGAAATGCCTAAACTCATAGCTCCCCTTAACGAGATTTTAAGTAAACATCCTTATATACTAGGCGATGAATTTAGCGTTGCTGATGTTGCTGTCGGCTCGATTTTGAGCTACATTCCTGTGTTACTCAAATTAGATCTGTCTGCCTATCCAGCAATAGTTAATTATATTCAAGCCTTATCTACCCGTGCCACATTTAAGAAGGGAATGTCTTTAACTTGAGGCTTCTCACCTAATCACAAAGGTTGTGTCGCAAAAACCGGAAAGTGATAAGGAGGGAAAGCTGAAAACTTCCACCCGAGTTTCCGATGTCTGCTCCCTCTCTTTTCAAATGGCGGCACTTTCTGCCTGAAATCATCTTGCTGAATGTGCGTTGGTAC
>JAFAVL010000204.1 GCA_019242465.1 Chroococcidiopsidaceae cyanobacterium CP_BM_RX_35
AGGGTACTTGCGGTTGAGCCGAACATGGAAATGAGACAAGCGGCCTTGCCTCATCCTTTAGTTGAGTTCCAGGATGGCAGTGCAGAACAAACCAATCTTCCCAAGGCATCAGTTGACTTAGTAGTTTGCTGCCAATCTTTCCATTGGTTTAACCCTGCACCAACCTTGTTAGAATTCCACCGAATTCTCAAGCCAACTGGACGGTTAGCTGTTGTGTGGAATGACCGCGATCACCACAGGGACGAATTCACTCAAAACTATTCTCGCTTGGTGCAGAAAGCGTCAAATCGTCATCCGGCTGAGTCACGTCTGGTTGCCATCGACCCATTGCTAACCAGTCAGCTTTTTCTTCATGCCCGTTGCCTAACCTTTGCCTATCGGCAAGAGTTAGATCAAGATGGTCTCGTGGGAAGGGCAATGAGTTCCTCTTACGTTCCCCGCCAAGGATTGGTGCAGCAGCAACTTATGTCTGACTTGAGGGAATTGTACAACCGCTTTTGCGATGAAAATGGCTTAATCTACCTGGCTTACTGTACGAAAGTCTACCTTGCTGAACCAACTGCCTGAGTTAGAAGCGTCCTACCCCTGAAATTACCTCGTCAGCTCGGTATTGAACTCATTCACAGGTCGCCGCTTTAACTCTACTGACTCTGAGCGGGGCAATAGGTTAAACAACTCTCGGAAAGTATCGTCTACCTGCTCATACGGCACTTGTCCCTTTTTGTCTAGCACCACCTTACCTGCTTGATCGAACACGAGGACTTGGGGAACAAAACCTTTATAGTAGTAACCTGGTTCGGTAGGCGCATAGGTAGACTTGATGGGAATCGCATCTACATTGACGGGAATGAGATCGGCAGCTCGACCATAGAACGCTTGGATCTGCGAGACTACTATGGCATATTGCTTACAATCGCTGCTGTCATCTACGTAGAATACCATTAGCGTTGGTCGATCTCGTTTCAGCGATTCTGCCAGTGTCACCTTGGACGGTACTAGGGAGCCATTACCGCCATAGAGGACAAAGATATTGCCGTCAAAGTGATCGTCATTTAGACCAGCTAGAGCTGGAGGCATACTTAGTAAAAACAAGCAAACTAGCATTATTAGGCAGAGGGAAATCTGACGCCGCCACGAGAAATAGAGCCAAGTCGTAATCATTTGGAGCAAAAACCTTAATTTGAGAGGACCCATAGCAATCAATTTACCGCGGATGCCACCTTGCTATTGACCTGACTTAAGTCTTGGTTATAACAGTGAGTAGACAGTTCGGTTTCCTTATGAGAACCCAAAGTTCCTATACAAACCGCTTGGCACGACAAGTTATTTTTGCCTATGCAATCTTTAGTAGCCTTTGGATTTTGCTGCCTGACCAAGTTCTGAATCCTCTGATTAAGAACGAAGCCTTTAAGGCACTGCTACAGACGATTAAGTTTTGGGCTTTTATCCCAGCCGCCTGTGGGCTGCTTTATATTTTGGTGCGGCGAGGGAATCAAGCACAAGGGATGGATGTAGTAGGCACGAGGCAATGCTGCCAGACTTAGAGCCGCAGTATCGCTTGCTGTTTACAGATAACCCGAATCCAATGTGGGTTTATGACCTGGAAACTCTGGCTTTTCTGGAAGTGAACGAAGCCGCGATTCGTCACTACGGCTACTCCCGCTCAGAATTTCTCACGATGACGATTGCTGATATTCGTCCCTCCGAAGACATTTCTGCTCTCAAAGATTCTGTCTTAAAGATGCCGCACTCCAGGTCACAGTGGAGACATCGGCAAAAGCATGGCAGGATTATTCAGGTAGAGGTAACCTCTAGTGCTATCACCTTTGCTGGTAGAAGAGCTGGACTGATCTTGGCAAATGATGTGACCGAGCGCCGACAGACTGAGGAAGCACTGAAGGAAAGTCAGCGAAGGCTTTCTAGCTTGATTGATTCTCTCCCAGGCATTGTTTTCTCCAGCTCAAACGACTCAAAGTGGTCGATGACATATCTCAGTGAGGGTTGCCTAAGATTGACAGGATATAAAAGCGAAGAACTTTTAGGAAATGGCTCTTATAACTCCATCGTCCACGCTGAAGATTTGCCCAATATTTATCAAGCAATTGCCTCAGCCGCCAAAAGCAAACAACCTTACACGATTGAGTATCGTATCCGGACAAAAACAGGTCAAGAAAAATGGTTCTGGGAGAAAGGTAGTGGAGTCTTTGATAGCAACGGCAAGGTGCTTTGCATCGAAGGCTTCATTACTGACATTACCGAAAGCAAGCAGGTGCAAGAAAAACTCATGCACGATGCTTGTCACGATCGGTTAACAGGCTTACCTAATCGAGCCTTGTTTACAGAGCGACTGCAACAGGCTCTCAATTGCTACCAACAGCATCGAGATGAACTTTTTGCAGTCCTGTTTCTGGACTTAGACCGCTTCAAAACAATTAATGATAGTCTTGGTCATGCTGTGGGCGACCAACTCTTAGTTGAGATTGGACACAAATTAAAGCTCTACCTCCGTCCTGGAGATACAATAGCGCGGCTGGGTGGAGACGAGTTTGCCTTGCTACTGAAGAATCTGGATGATCCAAAACTCGCAGAAGAATATGCTAAGCAGATACAACAGCAACTGACTACACCCTTCAACCTGAGAGGGCATGAAGTCATTGTGAGCATTAGCATTGGCATTGCCCTCAGTCACTTTCGGTATCAGCAACCAGATGATTTGCTGCGAGACGCCGACATTGCCATGTTTCAGGCTAAACAACGGGGGCGCAGTTACTACCAAGTGTTTGCTCCTCAGATGTACACTCACGCTGTAGACTTGCTAAGCCTGGAGCAGGATCTACATCGTGCTTTCGAGCGGCATGAGTTTCAGGTTTATTATCAGGCGATTGTTTCTTTCGCAACTTATCAGATTGCTGGGTTTGAAGCACTGGTGCGTTGGCAACATCCCCGGTATGGCCTGCTCTCACCTGCTAAATTTCTGCCAGTGGCACAAGAAACTGGGTTAATCGTGCAGTTAGACTGGTGGATGATGCAGGAAGCTTGTCACCAAATTGTTCAATGGCAAGCAGAATTGGCTCTAGCACTGCCTTTGACGAAGTCAACGCAGCTCCCGGAGGTTTCCTCCGGGCGGACGATAAAGCCTGCGGGAGACCCGCAGGCAACGTCCTTGAGAACGTTGACAAGCAAATACCAATAGCCAAAGTTGTATGCTAGAAGTTTTGAACAGCCTCTTCTTCACAAAACAGTTTATTCCTCATGGGCATTGCTACCTTTGGCAAACAGGGTTGGTGTCGCTACATGTCATATCAGATTTGTTAATTGCATTAGCTTATTATTCG
>JAFAVL010000497.1 GCA_019242465.1 Chroococcidiopsidaceae cyanobacterium CP_BM_RX_35
CCAGCTCTAGCCCAGGCGAATGTAGGTGTGGCGATGAACTCCGGAACGCAAGCTGCTAAAGAAGCTGCCAATATGGTGGATTTAGATTCTGACCCCACAAAGCTCATTGATATTGTCACCATCGGTAAGCAATTGCTGATCACTAGAGGAGCGCTGACCACCTTTTCGATTGCGAATGACATTTCTAAGTACTTTGCGATTATTCCGGCCATGTTTACAGCAGCTGGACTGGCAAGTTTGAACATTATGGGTTTAGCGACGCCGCAGTCTGCTATTCTCTCGGCTTTGATCTTCAACGCTCTGATTATTCCCGCCCTGATTCCGTTGGCGCTCAGGGGCGTTAAATTTAGACCGCTCTCCGCCGATCAACTCTTGCAACGCAATGTGTATATCTATGGCGTTGGCGGCATCATCGCTCCGTTTATCGGTATCAAAATCATCGACCTGATCATCTCTGTTATCGGCTTAGCGTAGTCTTCCATCTACATACTTCCATCTACATCCTTATAGGAGGCATTCAATCTGTGATCAAACTCAAGCTCAAGCTAGCCAACAGCACAATAAAAGAGCAACTGACCGAGTTCGTGCTGGTGCTGCGCTCTCAACGACATCGACCCCTTCCACTACTCCTCTTTCTTGCTCTCTGCTTCAACCTAGTACTTGCCCCCGCCGTTTTAGCAGCAACAGGAGGAGGAATTTCGCGACTCAACGCCTATGCGATTGGGCTACTAGGACTTGTGACTGTGGGACTGGCAGTTTACCTAATGATGGTGATGTTACAACCGCAGCGCTTCTAGAGCTGGGGTCGCTTTACTATTTCCGGCTCAGGGTTTGGAAGTCTTTGAGACCAATCACTGGTCAATTATGCTTTCCCATCCCTTCAGTTCTACTCTTCTATCTAGGTAATTAAGTCATGCAGGCTTTTCTCCATAGTGATTTTTTCTTCATCGGACTGATTTTAGTGAGTTTTTTGAGTCTTTTCGGGTTAATTAAAGCTTTCGAGTGGCTTTAAGGAAGGAGTTTGCATGCTAGTTAACATTTTGCAAGTAGCAGTTGTTGTATTGATCATCGGGTTTGCGTTCGTAGTACCGATAGGAACCTATTTAGTCAGAATTTTTACGGATGAAAAGGACACGTTCTTAGAGCGCTTCACGTATCGCATTCTAGGGATTAATTCCCGCGAACAAATGACCTGGCAGCGCTACAGTCAGGCGATAGTACTCTCTAATCTGGTCTTCGTACTGCTGTTCTATGCAACTCTACGACTCCAAGACTTTTTACCCCTCAATCCTGATAAGATTTCTCCTGCTCCCACTGCAGCTCTCGCCTTTAACACGGCTGTTTCCTTCGTTACTAACACTGATTGGCAAAACTACGGTGGCGAAACGACGCTTTCCTACTTCAATCAGATGGTAATGATTACCTGTTTGATGTTTACCTCATCGGCAACGGGTCTGGCTGCTGGGGTGGCAGTGATCCGGGGGCTGAGCCAAAATGGTACCAATAATCTGGGTAACTTTTGGGTGGATTTGACTAAGGCAATTTATCGATTATTTTTGCCCATCTGCTTTGTGCTGTCACTAGTTTATGTTTGGCAGGGAATACCTCAGACTTTAGCTGCAGCTGCAACTGCCACGACTCTCGAAGGTGCTACTCAAACCATTGCTCGTGGGCCAGTTGCTGCCTTAGAGTCGATTAAGCAGATTGGTACCAACGGCGGTGGCTTTTTTAACGTAAATTCCGCTCATCCTTTTGAAAACCCAACACCGCTCACAAATACTTTGGAAATCATGTCAATGTTGCTGATTGTCCCAGCCCTCACCTACACCTTCGGCACGATGGTGCGGGCACGGCGGCAGGGATGGGTGTTCTTTGGGGTGTTTGCAGCTTTATTTATCGGATTTTTGCTGATTATTTTCCCCGCTGAACAAATTGGCAACCCACTGTTAACTCAAGCAGGAGCTGACCAAGTTCTAAGTGCCCTGCAAAGCGGTGGGACCATGGAAGGCAAAGAGGTACGGTTTGGTATTGCTCAGACCAGCTTATTTGTTACGGCTACGACGGCTGCTACCACAGGCAGTGTTGATGCCATGCATGATAGTCTCACACCTATGGGAGGCTTTGCTGCCCTTTCGGAAATGCTGCTCAATGTGGTCTTTGGCGGCAAAGGTGTCGGGCTGATTACCCTGATTATGTATGCTGCGGTCACAGTCTTTCTTGTCGGCTTGATGGTGGGGCGCACTCCCGAGTTTTTGAGCAAGAAAATTGAAGCCAGAGAAGTTAAACTCGTCTCTCTTGCACTCTTGGCTCATCCTTTCACAATCCTCATCGGCACTGGATTAGCCTTATTCTGGCCTCACGGAATAGATAGTTTAAATAATCCTGATGCCCATGGGTTTACAGAGTTGCTCTATGCCTTCACATCAGTGACTGCCAATAATGGCTCAGCCTTTGCCGGACTTAATGGCAATACAACTTTCTACAACACCACCCTAGGGATGGGGATTATACTCGGACGCTTCTTGGCTCCTGTACTACCCATGCTTGCTGTTGCTGGCTACATGGCTGTTAAACCCAGAGTCCCTAAAACCACTGGCACTATGTCCACAAACACTGTGTTCTTTGGGGTACTTTTGTTTGCGTCGATTTTAATTGTCGGCGGGCTGACCTTTTTCCCCGCCTTAGCTCTTGGTCCAATTGCCGAACACTTCGAGTTAGCAGCAGGCAAGACTTTTTAACTTGAATTCAGGAGTCACCATCAATGACAGTTCAGCCTCGTTCATCCTTTGTCAGAAGTCTACTGATACCTGCAATTAGTATCGCTCTCTGGATGATCTTACTCTGCGGTATTATCTATCCCCTACTGCTTACAGGTATTTCTAACCTCCTCTTCCCCTATCAAGCTCAAGGTAGTTTAATCAGCATCAATCACAAAATTGTCGGCTCCGAACTCATCGGTCAAAACTTTACAGCTCCCAAGTACTTTCATCCCCGTCCCAGTGCTACCAACACGACCGACACCCCTCCAAAACCTGCCCCCTACAATGCTGCCAGCAGTGGTGCCAGCAATTATGGCCCGACTAACAAAAAATTAATTGATGGTGTGAAAG
>JAFAVL010000652.1 GCA_019242465.1 Chroococcidiopsidaceae cyanobacterium CP_BM_RX_35
ATTGCTCGAATGGGGCAAAAACCGACCTGGAGCAAATGCTCGTCGTGAAGCTAAAGTGTTCTTCCCCACCGAGCCCCTAGTTCTAACACCCGCAAACTAACCAAGACTTATGTCTTCCTGGTTAAACTCTGATATAGTTGGACCTGCTGCCATGCTTGGATAAGATTGCCCTGCATCAGAGCAGCAATACCACTAAGGGCGTGAATTTCAGGTGAATTAGGAGTGATGGTAACAGCATTTTTGAGAGCCACTTGAGCTGCTACTGGGCGCCAGTCATATAAATTGACAAAGGCAAGATAGGTGTAAGCAGAGGGGTTTTGGGCGTCTAAGTGAGTCACTCGTTCGAGGGTGGCGATCGCCTCGTTCACCTGCCGTCGCAATACTGTTGATAGAGCCAGACCATAAGCCCAGTCCAAGTTTTGTGGCTCCATTTGCAATCGATAGGCTAAAGCCATCTGGGCTTGTGCTACATAATCCTGAATTGGGTCGTACTGGTTGATCCGTCCAATTTCCTCAAATATTGGTCCCAGTGCCTTTAAACCTTCAGGTAGACTAGCTGCTAAAACCCGTAACTGAGTCACCAAATCCAATTCTGGTGCTGATGCCACTGGGGTGGATTCCGGGTCAATGACAAGCTGGACTGGCGGCACTAAGATTGGGTGCTTAGCACCTGTTTGCCGATTGATATAAGTTGCCACTAGAGTGTAAACCCCAGCCGGGGTGTTAGCTGGAGGCAGCATTGCTGTTTGCTCAATCACTTGAAACCTATTCTCGGACTTTACAACAGGAGTACGCGATTGCATTCCTCCCATAGCAATACCGTGGTCATGAAGCCATCGATGCTGGGAATTCTGCCAAGTCAGCAATACCAAGCCTGATTGCAGTTGCTTCCAGGAACCAGACCATTCATATGTGACTGGTACAGGGACTCCAGGAGGAGATTTTGCAGGTACAATCACTCGCTCTAACTTGACTTCAGGTGTATACCCAGCTCCCCCCGCTTTCTTCCTAACCTGTATCGACGGCATGCGACGATGGTAGAGGTTCAGAATACTGCGATCAGGCAAGTTCCAAGTTTTGTCAATCTGAAAATCGAGCGAGGACGCGACTGTTTGCACCATGGTAGCTTGGGCAGCTTTCGGTACCGATCCTTGGTCGCCGCTTTTAGTCAGGAACCAGTCAAGCGATCGCGCGTCCTGAGACACATCCTTTTGTCGCGTCCCCACCTGACGACCGTAAACCTGAAAGTTTTGCAATGCACCGTAGTAATTGAAATTGTGCTGGTTAACGTCACCTGTAGAGGGTAATACTCCTAGAGTTGAGCGTAAATATGGAGCTTGCTGAATGACTTCATCAATCACCTGAGAATGAGGCCATACAGGTCCTAGGTAAACATAGTGCTGGGCATTGGGGCTAAGAGCTTGTGTAATGCCATAACCTAAAACTCCTGCTCCTGGAAAAAGATTGAGGAACACCAGCAAAACTGCTAGCCCCGCAGTCCCCCACCGAACCCGGTATCCCCATCTAGTCAAGCCATATGCCAAAACTATTGCCACTACTGGCAGATATGGCATGACATAGCGTTCATCTTTATTGATGTTCAGGCAAGAAAGTACATACCCCCCCAAGCAAAATCCTGCTAACCAACCCAGCGCTCTCAAGCGAGCTAACCGCTTCCAGTAAAGCAACAACCCCACGATTGGCACGAGCAACAACAGCCAAGAAACCTGATAAGGCAGCACTCTCCAGTAAAAAGTCCAAGCCGATAGAGTATTGAGAGCCGGATCGCCCTTAGCAATAGCAGAGTCAATCGTTGCCCGCTTACTAGCAGTCAAGACAATCAGCCAATTGGTACGGTACCAAGGACCAAACACCAACACCGACAAACACAAACCCCCAATCAGCTGCAATATAAGCCCCCAACGCCGTCGGCGGATCTCTACCACGCCAACCCATACTATAGGTGTTAAAAGAAATAACACAGCCGTCTGCTTCACCATCAAAGCCAACCCAAAGGCAACACCAAACCCTGCTGCCCACAGCCACCCCCTCTGCGCTCTCTCTCTTACAAAGTTCCGAGCTTCCTTCGGAAGCGCTAACGCCTGCGGCAACGCTAAGTCGCTGGCGCGAACGGAGGGAGCCTCCGCTCGGACTTTGCGCTGCGACTCTGCGGTTTCAAAATCTCGCCAAACCGTGAGACAGCAAAAACTCAACATCACCAGCGCTGTGAGCGGGTAATCTAGCAGAAAAGTGAGCTTGTAGTGGTAAAGACCAGGTAATAGCTGGCATAGTCCAGCTGCCCATAAACCCACTTCAACGCTAAATAGCTGCCTACCTAGCCCATAGACTGAGCCCAAGAGAACCGCACTAAACAGTAGCTGTACCAGGGTAGCTTGGTCTCGCCCTAGACCGAATAAATTCTGAGCAATAGCCGCAGTGATGTAAGTTAAAGGGGGGATTTTGGAGGAGAGCAGCCAGAAACCCTGCCACCACTCGCCGTTAAACAGCTGGGGATGTTGCAACGCTCGCCAGTAGTTCAACGAGCCAGTCAAATACTGTGCCTCATCCCAGCCTGGAACAGAGCGATCGAGGGCAAACCAAATGCGATCGACCACTGCCCCTGCCAACCAGATGCTCCCTAGTATAAGTAGAACTCGGAACCGATTGTGTTTTGCGGTAATATCGTACATCTGTTGGTGATGGTCTAAAAAGGCTAGAATCGGGTTTCATCCCAGTATTGTAGAGAACGATGGCTACACTCATGACAGAGCAGAGGCAACGACGCTGGTCGCGATCTCACTTAAACGTCAGGCGGCAACAGCTCAGTTGTACTGTGGAAAAATGAAACGAGAGCCGTCAGGCGATTCTTTAATCAGTATTCTGCTACCCCTGGCATTAATTTTGGGTTTGGTTCTACTTCTAAGTTTGAATGCAGGACAACCAAACATACAAGCGGAAGCAACCAGCCCTTTGGAGTTATGGCTCAAGCTGATTGTTGGTTATCTGGCAGCAGGAACAGAAATTGCTGCTGCCATTGTCATTGGGGGAGCAGTCATACGTGGTTTTTTTACCTATTTACGCCAGTTATTTTCACGCTCTAGGCAGCATTTTGATGCTACTGAATTGATCCGCCTAAAACTAGGACGAGCGCTTGCCTTGGGATTAGAATTTACGGTTGCTAGTGATATCCTACGAACAGCTGTTGCACCCACACGCCAAGATATTTTGAACCTAGGGGCAATTGTTCTGTTGAGAACCCTGCTTAATTACTTCTTAGAGCGAGAAATTAGGCAGGGAGAACAAAGCCGATTAGAGAATACAGAACGTAGTTAAGAGGAATTGATGAGTCAAAGGCGTTCGAGCTTAAGACCAGTGGAGGGAGCAAATCGGTCCCTTAGAAGTAGGTTGGATCTTAAAGGTGAACTGGTGCTGGCGGCAGCGCCAACCCTAACAGTGTTAGGTGTGTTGGCTTTGGTAGAAGTGCTGAGTCGGCAGCGTCGTCTATTCGCCTCCCTCGCTGCCAGTGCGTTTCTAATCTACCTTGACCCACAGCACGGCACA
>JAFAVL010000093.1 GCA_019242465.1 Chroococcidiopsidaceae cyanobacterium CP_BM_RX_35
GCTTGAGCGGCAGCAGCCTTTCTTTGCCCTACTACGGCTTGAGCCGATTCCAGTTGAGCGTTTGCCTGGTCAAGTTCTGCCTTGAGGACAGAATTGTCTAGGACAGCCATCACCTCTTTGGATTGGACAGTATCCCCCTCTTCCACCAAAACTTGCTCAATTCGCAAGCCTGTCGTCTGGGGCAAAACGGGGATGAGATCACCACGAGCTGCTACTGTGCCAGTTACCTCAATTGTGCGGGTGATTGGAGTATTCCGTACTTGTGTAACGGTGACACTTTGACCCGCTAATCGAGACTGGTTAGGTTTGACTTCGGTTGAAGATTTAGGGTGAGACAGCATACGCATTCCTCCAGCTGTCAGCGCCACACCTATACCCATACCAATTAGCACTCCGGGCCAACCAGCAAGCAGTATATGTGAAGACTTTTGTTCAGTCCTCTTGCGGGGAATTTTGTCAAAATCTAGCACTTCCTCAGAATTCGCCAATTCTTCTTGTTCTGATTCCGAAAAAGCCTTGTGACCCACAGATACCTCCATATCAAGCCAGAACTAACGCTTGCTAGTCTGCTGGCAAAGTTTTAAGTGTAATGCTGTAAATAAAATAACTAATCCTTATATATGTTGGATCTGACTATAGGTAGGAGGGGAAACGTTTAGTTGTCTGTTAATAAACTGATTTTAACCGTAAGAGTTCACTTCCAGGCAAACCCTTCTGGAGATAGACTTACTCTGGATGAGTTGGTGTTATTTGTTATGGTTGAGTCCCCAAATGGGTAGCAAGATAATAAAAATAACACAACTATGAGCGAGTACACGGAGCATAACGAAAACGTTAAGAAGCTGCGCGAAATGATTGCAGATATCAAATTCGCCATGTTGACGACACTTGAGGCAGATGGCACATTGCGCAGTCGTCCAATGGCGACTCAGGCAGCAGAGTTTGATGGCGAACTTTGGTTTTTCACTAATGCCAATGCTCCCAAAGTTGATGAAGTGCAACAACATCAGCAAGTTAACGTCAGCTACGCTAAGCCAAACGACCAAAAATACATTTCGGTATCTGGTACTGCTCAACTCATACGCGATCGCCAGAAAATAGCAGAGCTTTGGAATCCTCTCTACAAAGCTTGGTTTCCCCAAGGCTTGGATGACCCTAACTTGGCACTGCTAAAGGTGAGCGCTGATAAGGCAGAGTATTGGGATTCACCAGCCAGTTCAGTTGTACGTCTGGTAGGATTTGTCAAGGCAGTTGTCACAGGTGAGGCGAGCGGCAGTGGTGGTGACAACCAAAAGATTGAAGCTCCCTTCATGCAGAAGAGCAATTGAGCACCAAATTTTGCAGATCAAGTATGATACAATCGCACCCACTTTCATTCGACCTTAGCTATCGGGAGGCGATCGCCACTCCTCCGGAATTAGATCCGAATCCTGTTATCGATCCTGCTTCGGAACCAGATCCAGAACCAATTCCAACGCCAGCTCCTGCTCCGGAACCAGATCCAGAACCAAGCCCTGAATCTGACCCTGATCTGGTTCCTGAACTTGATCCGGTTCCTGCTCCATCCTAGTTTAACCGGGGCTTTTAGTCAGCGGCTCATTCCTTTAGCAACAAATAATACAACTGTCCATTGCCACCAGTCACTCCCGCACGGGTGCCAGCCAGTTCGCCAGTCCCCATGAAATAATCTACCCGACCCGGTCCTTTAATCGCACTGCCTGTATCCTGGTCAAGGACATAGCGGCTCACAGTCTGGTATTGGATCTGCCCAGATGTTTGCACAAAAGGTAGTGAAGTGAAGATTAGCGCTAAAGCACCTGGCGGCATCAGAGACTTATCTGTTGCAATTGAGCGTTCAGCTGTTACTGGCACCCCAATACTACCCATGGCTGGCGCACCATAGCTTTCCTTGAAAAAGACAAAGCCGCGCTGGCGCGGCAGATAGCTATTCAGTTCAGTTGGGTGCTGGTTGAAGTACTGGATCATGACTGGTAATGTCAGACCGTTTAGGGGCAATTTTCCATCCTTGGCAAGTTCATGACCGACGCTAGTGTAAGGGTAATCAGTCTTACCAGCAAACTCCAACGTCATTTCAGTGCCATCTGTCATGTGGAAGCGAGCAGAACCCTCAATCTGAACGAGGAAGGCTTCAAGGCGATCGTGCATCCAAATCAACTCTGACCCATGCAACCGACTTTTCGCTCCCAGTAAACCATCCTTTCCTTCTAATTGGACGCGGGTGGGTTGCGGGTGAGGCCAATTGCTAAAATCTGGCGGCAGTCGATATAGGGGGTAGCGATACTCTGATGTCGGAACCCGACTGGCAGTGTGGATTGGCTCATAGTAGGCAGTGAATAAAACATTGCCTTTACCATCTTTGCCGACTGATTGGTATAAAACAAACTCCCGGCGAACAGCAGCCTGTAGTTCTGCTGGTGAACGAGAGCTAACAACCAACTGGCGAAAGCGCTCAAGGCTACGCAAGACGCGATCGCGCGAAAATTCAGCCACTGGATACCGCTGGTAAGCGGCAGCAGCATCGCTAGTTTGCAGATAGCGCAGACTGTTATCAATTGACGATAGCAATGCTTCCTTATCTCCAGGTTGAGATGCTTCAGCCCAAATTTGCTCATCTAGACCTAATGTTTCTGACTGGCAGCAATTAATTTTCTGCTTTTGAGCAACAACTGGTCTCAGTTGGATATGAGGATTTGATGCTAAAGCGGGAGACAAACCTACCACTACTAGACTTAAAGTCATTACACCAATTGTCTTGCTTATTTTCATGAAAATCGTTCCACACTAGAGCTGAAGATCGGTTCGACCCGAATCGCGACAATCCGGGATGGACGTACAACCATGTACTCCCCCTGAATATTTTTGAGCGGCACGCTGATGAAGTCATTTGAAGCAGCCTTCGGCATGAGTTCGCCACTGTACCACTTCTGAAACTCTTGGATGTTGGAAAAGCGCACTTCTTCCCGATGACCACCTTCCATCAGCAGATGTACTACATACTCATTAGGAGTCCTAGGCATAACGCAAATAATTTGAAACACATCGAACCCATTGTCAACTACCTATCCCCTAGAAGTGAAGGGAGGTGGGGTGATGGGGTGAGAGGATGTTTGGAAAGTATAGAATCGCACTTTTGGAGTTCTAGATGACAGAAGTGATGGTTCGAAAACTTTATCAAGTAGTTAGTAGCGAAGAGCGTGAGCGAGCAGGCTGGAGCGCAGTTGCTGTTAGCAAAGATTCAGGGTCAATTCCCCCGTCTACAGAAGATTTTTGCGGATGGAGGTTACAACGGTAAAGATTTTATTACCGCAGTCGAACAGGACTATCAGTTGGAGTGGGAGGTGGTCAAACCCAAGCCGGAAAAAGAATTCAAAGTCTTGCCGTGGCGATGGATAGTGGAGCCAGTTGCGTGCGGGGGTTCCCCCCGTTGAGCAAACTGGCGTGGAGCGAACTCTGGCGCTTGTTAGTACGTGTCGTCAGTTGACCATTGATTATGAAGTGCTGCCTACCA
>JAFAVL010000126.1 GCA_019242465.1 Chroococcidiopsidaceae cyanobacterium CP_BM_RX_35
GTTTATGAAACATCTAATTCTTTGCCCTGAATATCCTCCTGCACCAATTCCGCCTGGTGGCATTGGCGTGTATGCCGTCCATATTGCTCAACTGCTTGCAGAACACGGTGAAACTGTCCATGTGATTGCTCAGCTTTGGGTCGGAGCTTCCCAACCCATTGAGGAGAAATATCAGGGCAGACTCATTATTCATCGGGTGCCACTAGGGGATTGGGGAACCGCTCTACTCACTCTACTTAAGCTACCGCTTGAGCGTCCCTCTAAAGTGGTAAAAGCATTGTCTCAGTCTCGTTTTCCTGGTCAATGCTTCTCCTGGCAAGCCTGTTTATTAATAGAGAAATTGGTGGAGGAAGAAGGAATTGATCTGATTGAAGCGCAAGATTACCAAGCACCACTTTACTACTTTCAACTACGACGAGCTTTGGGACTTGGACCTAAACGAAAGCCACCATGTTTTCTGCATTTGCATTCCCCAACCGAATTTATTGTTCGCCATAATGGTTGGGATTTGGCATTGCCTAATTTTTTGACGGCGAAGCGACTGGAAGATTTTAGCATTGCTACTGCCGATGCCTTATTATGTCCTAGCCAATATTTTGCTGCTCAAGCAGAAACACACTACGGTCTGATTCCAGGATGTATTCAAGTGATCCCACTGCCAATCGGAAATACTTCCGAGCTAGAACGTGATCCGGCAATATGGAGACAGGGCAAAATTTGTTATATTGGTCGACTAGAGCGACGCAAGGGAGTCCTTGAGTGGATCGATGCCGCAGTGAAGGTTGCTGAGAAGTATCCGGAAGCTCAATTTGAATTTATTGGCGCGAATTGTTTGGGTACCCATCGGGTTAGTGGCTCAGAAATTTTGGAGCGGTGCGTTCCAGAACCGTTAAAGAGGCAATTTCACTTTCTGGGTAAACAGAACCGTGCTGATCTCCTGCACTTTTTGAAACAAGCCCGGGTAGCAGTTGTGCCGTCTCGCTGGGAGAACTTTCCCAATACCTGTATAGAAGCCATGTGTTCTGGTCTGCCAGTCATTGCTTCCTCAGAAGGAGGCATGGTGGAGATGATTCAAGATGGACAGACAGGCTGGATTGCAAATACTGCAAATTCTGATAGTTTAGCAATCGCCATTGAACGTGCATTGAAAACATCTCCAGGAGATTTGGCAGAAATGGGAAAACAGGCCGCTTTAACCATTCGACAAATGTGTAATAACTCGAAAACTATGCAGAAGCACTTAGAATTTCGTCAGCAACTTGTTAATCAAGGTTCCAAACGTTCCCTACACCTACCCAGTAACTTGCCTTGGGCAAAACAACCGTTTTCCAAGGAAAGCGCTCGTCGAACTGCAAGGGAGACAACTGTTAAGGGAATTGCGATCGTTGTCACCTGCTTCAATGACGGACAATTGCTCAGCTTATGTTTGCAAAACCTGAAGCATCAGACGCAACCCCCGACAATGGTGATCGTAGTAGACAGGGGTTCAACTAATGGACAAACTCTACAGGCACTCAACTTGGCTGAGCAAGAGGGATGGCAAGTAGTCCGCAACAAGGCAGGCGATCTCGTCTCGGCTAAAAATCTTGGTATTGCCAGTTTAGTTGAAGCAGAAATCAATAGTTTAGGACTGGCTTTTTTAGATACCAAACATCGGTTAAAACCTGATTTTATTGCCACCTGTGCGTTAGTTCTTCACCAATGTCGAGAGGTAGGGCTGGTTTCCTGTTGGAGTGAGAGTGCTTCTGCTAAAGGAAAAATTTGGATTAGGCCTTGTCCTAGTTTTCCATACCAATGGCTACTTGATGAATCAGCCCCCTTCAGTGTTATTCGAACAGAGGCGCTGTGGGAAGCTGGCAAGTTCAGATCTGTAATAGAGCAAGGATATGAAGATTGGGATTTATTTAATGCAGTTATGGCAGCGGGATGGGCCGCCGTTACGATTCCCGAAAATCTGGTTGAGGGATGGGCAGGGAATGAAGCCCTTCTAACGTCTAGCGTACACACTTTTGGCAGGATGCAACGTGAAATCTTGCTGCGATTCCCTGAACTAGTCGAACGTGATGCCATGGAAATTGCACTATTTGTAGGCTCAAACCCTGAATGCTCTGTTCAACAAGAACTCTTCACACTTCAAGGCAAACTTGAAGTAGCAGAACTACTACTTCAAGCTTCTATTACAGACAGCTTATTTATTCTGAAGAAAGTTGAAGAGTCCATGTTGAAGTTACACGGGCACATGAAGCGCAAAGCAGAACAAATTCTATCGGATCTCATAAGTAGAGTAAGTTCTATCATGCCAACTATTAGAAAAAAATCATAAGGTCTTTTAAGATGAATGTACTGATATCAGCTATTATTTGTACTCACAATCGAGCAAATTACCTTGCTAAAGCAATTCAGAGTTTGGTCGAGCAGTCCATACCAAATGAGTATTACGAAATTATTATTGTAGATAATTGTTCAATGGATATTACGAAAGATGTTGTTGAAAAGTTTTCAAAATACATTACAATTCGATATGTCTATGAATCTATGTTAGGTCTTTGCTATGCTCGAAATACAGGATGGCATAATGCTAAAGGTAAGTATGTTGCCTATTTAGATGATGACGCAATCGCTTGCTCACATTGGCTCGAGAAAATTATTGAAGTTTTTGGCGCAGTGACACCGAGACCTGGTTGTGTTGGAGGAATGGTCAAACCGATTTGGGAAGCATCACGGCCTAGTTGGTTATCAGATGAATTAGCACCGAGTCTGACTGTGATTGATTGGTCCGATACACCTCACGTCATTCTAAATCTATCCAAGCAGTGGTTAGTGGGAGCGAACATTGCTTTTCCTAGAGAGGTACTGGAGCAAACAGGAGGTTTCGTTTCTGGACTTGGTCGGGTGG
>JAFAVL010000222.1 GCA_019242465.1 Chroococcidiopsidaceae cyanobacterium CP_BM_RX_35
AATCGTATCGAAATTAAGCAGGGCTTAAATGTGGGAGATCGCATCGTAGTTTCCGGGGCAGGATTCCTTAACGATGGTGATTTTGTCCAGGTCAATCCGCCTCCAGTCAAGCCCACTTCACACTGAGCGCGGTTATTATTCCGGCTACCCAATTACTCAAAATCTGCGATGTCTTTCAACATCTCTGCCTGGTCGATTCGTCAACCAGTGCCGACCCTAGTTCTATTTCTCATATTAACCGTATTAGGCTTGTTCTTTTTTCCTCAACTAGGCATAGATGCTGATCCAAACCTCGATATCCCGGCAGTAACTATCACTGTGACTCAGCCTGGGGCTGACCCAACGGAACTGGAATCTCAAGTCACGCGACCAGTTGAGGATGCCGTGGCTGGTTTAGGTAATATCGACTATATGATCTCCACAGTGACTAATGGTGCTTCAAACACAGTGGTAAGTTTTGTGTTGGGCACCAACAGTGATCGCGCTACTAATGATGTCCGTAATGCGATTGCCCAAATTCGCCAGAATCTGCCGCAAAATATCAACGACCCAATCGTGAAGCGAATTGATGCGGCCGAAGAAGCCATTATTTCCTACGCTGTGATTTCAGAACGGCTATCTGTCGAACAGTTAAGCGATTTAATCGATCAGAAGATTAGCCGTGACCTGCTATCGGTGCCTGGCGTCGGTCGCATCCAGCGACTGGGTGGTGTAGACCGCGAAATTCGCGTCGATCTAAATCCAGATCGGCTACAAGCCTTGGGAATTACAGCTACCCAGGTGAATGACCAGATGCGTACACTCAACATTAACCTGCCAGGTGGACGAGCTAATGTGGGCAACAGTGAAGAAACGATCCGTACTCTCGGTAGTGCTAGAAGTGTGGAGCAGTTGCAAAACTATCCTATCGTCCTACTTAAAGGCAACTTTGTGCCACTCTCTAGCTTAGGCAATGTGGTTAATAGCTACGCCGAAGAGCGTCAGGCTGCCCGCCTCAACGGCAAACCTGTTGTTGCCTTTTCTGTCCTCCGGAGTACAGGGAGTACCCTTGTTACGGTAGAGGCAGGGGTAAGAGCGGCGGTGCAGCAACTGAATAAGACACTCCCATCCGATGTCAAAATCGCACTGATCTACAGTGAGGCGGACTTCATCCGGGAATCGTATCAGGCTTCCATCGATGCTCTCGTCTTAGGGGCAGCGTTGGCTGTTGTAACGATTCTGATTTTTTTGCGGGACTGGCGAGCGACATTAATTACTGCTGTGGCGCTGCCGCTCTCTGTCATTCCCACTTTTGCTGTGCTTCAGGCATTAGATTACACCCTCAACAGCATGACTCTGCTGGCACTGGCATTAGTCGTGGGAATCTTGGTAGATGATGCAATTGTCGAAATTGAAAACATTGAGCGGCACGTCCAAATGGACAAAACGCCGCTGCAAGCTGCTTTAGATGCCTCAAGCGAGATCGGACTAGCAGTGGTTGCTACAACGATGTCAATTGTCTCAGTTTTTGTACCTGTCGCTTTTATGAGTGGCATTCCCGGTCAATATTTTCGTCCCTTTGGCGTGACGGTCGCGGTATCAGTCTTATTCTCTCTTCTAGTCGCACGCACAATCACGCCACTTATGGCAGCCTATCTGCTCAAAGCCAAGCACCACCAAAAGCAGTTGCACGAAGATGGACTTTCAGCAGTTTATCGACGGCTCCTAACCTGGGCACTCAAGCATAGGTTACAGACACTGGTGATTGCGCTGGCTTTCTTCATCGGCAGTTTGCTATTGGTACCGTATATTCCTACCAGCTTTGTTGACAGATACGATCAAGGACTGTCAATAGTTTCAGTTGAACTACCCCCTGGCTCTACCCTTAACCAGACTGATCGAATCGTACAGCAGGTCACTCAACTGTTGCAGCATCCAGCCGTAGAGAGTGTGCTAGCAACTGAGGGCACTCCAGTCGTTTCTGGAGGTTCTGTTGGTAGCTCTGAGGGTGCAGTAAATACCGCCACCCTCTTTGTCAAATTGAAACTGCGCGGTCAACGCATCGGTCAACAACAGTTTGAGGCGCAGATGAGCCCTCAATTCAACCAAATTCCTGGAGCGCGGATCAGCTTTAATGCTGGCAGCTTTGGTGGCAAAAAGCAGTTGGCGGTTGTACTGAGGAGCGAAAACCCAGAAGCCTTGAGCCAGACAGCTGAGCAACTGACTCAACAAATGCGCCAACTACCGGGTTTGGTGGAGGTAACCTCTAGTGCTAGTCTGGCGCAGCCAGAGATTTTAATTAAACCTGACCTCCAGCAAGCAGCAGACCAAGGGGTTACCGTGCAGGCGATCGCCAACACAGCTACGCTTGCTACCATCGGCGATATTGATGCAAATCTGGCTAAGTTCGATTTACCCAACCGTCAAATTCCTATTCTAGTTGAGTTAGATCCTCGTTTTCGCAATAATATAGACACGATTAAAAACCTCCAGGTCCCAGGAAAAAATAATACTTTAGTCCCGTTAATGGCTGTAGCGCAGATTGAGCTTGGCAGTGGTCCAGCTGAAATTACCCGTTACGATCGGGCACGGCAGATTTCGGTACAGGCTAACTTGCAAGGTATAACTCTTGGGCAAGCCTACAGGCTAGTGAAGGTGCTGCCAGCCTTAATGCATCTTCCGCCCGGAGTGGAACAAGAACCTTCTGGCGATGCCAAGGTGATGAATGAAGTTTTCAGTGGTTTTGCTGGCGCTTTGGGAACGGCGGTGCTATTTATTTATGCTGTGCTTGTATTATTATTTGGCAATTTCCTGCATCCCATCACGATTATGGCGGCTTTACCCCTGTCTTTGGGGGGTGCCCTGATTGCACTGCTGGTAACCCAAAAGTCCCTAGGACTGTATGCACTGATTGGCATTGTGCTACTGATGGGGATTGTGACGAAAAATTCAATTTTGCTGGTAGATTACGCCTTGATTAACCAGCAAGAGGGAAAGCCACTGTATAAAGCCGTACTCGAATCTGGAGTTGCTCGGCTACGACCAATCTTAATGACTACAATCGCCATGATTGCTGGAATGCTACCTATCGCCCTGGAACTTGGGGCTGGCTCACAGGTGCGTAGTCCGATGGCGATCACCGTGATTGGCGGCTTGATGACTTCAACACTACTTACTCTAGTGGTAATTCCGGTGATCTTCACATATCTAGATGGTTTCCAAGCTAGGATTTTCCGACTGATGCGAGGTGCTGGTCAGCAGCAGAATAGGGATTCCGGGATAAAGCAGAGTTCGCAAAGAAAATCTGGGTTGGGAAATAACAATAAGTCTCGACCCAAACTTCCTGTCCGCAAATAGTTATATAATATGAGCTAAGTTTAGCGCCTTGTCGAAGGTACTGATAGTTAACTGCGGGTATAGTTCAGTGGTAGAATGCCAGCTTCCCAAGCTGATTATGCGGGTTCGATTCCCGCTACCCGCTTTTTAAAACCACATAAGATGATATCAAACACAAAGACACGAAGACATAAAGTACCTATTCCTTTGTGTCTTCGTGTCTTCACGGAGATAGTATTACTACGTTGACACAAATACCCAGTGATACTACTGATACACGCCACAGCTAGTTTAAAAAAACAGTGAATGTACCAATAGCCGCCTGTACTTCCTCAAATTAGGCTGAAACATGTGGTTCTTGTATGAAATCATGCTAACAGCCTCTACTAAAGCGAGTACGAAAAGAGCAAAAATTGGTGTAGGTATGGAATTTAGCCGGAATTAGCAATGGTAGAACAACTGATCGGCAAAAGGATTTCTATACCAGGACAGTTCACAGGTTCCGTGCTAGTTGAATCTGCAAAAGTTGTTGAAGACACATGGCTGCTACGGGTTCGCGATCGCCAGGGAGAATTGCACGACGCATACCTAACAGCAACAGAAGCTTATGAGATTTTAGCTAGTTACGAGCAGGTATCAGCTGTTCCTGTTGATGCAGAGCAGTTCTTCCTCTTCATTGAGTCGGCGCGAATCAAAACAGCATATGACTACGATCGTCATTTTGCGGTGAGTCTCAGTGGAGTACGTCCTTTACCCCATCAGCTAGAAGCTGTTTACGAAAGAATTCTGCCGCAAGTCCGGCTGCGGTTTTTGCTAGCTGACGATCCGGGAGCTGGAAAGACAATCGTGGCTGGACTGTTGTTGAAGGAGCTTAAGTTGCGCAATGCTGTTGAACGAGTGTTGATTCTCGCGCCTGCTCCCTTGACGCTCCAATGGCAGGACGAACTACGCAGCAAGTTTTCTGAAACTTTTGAAGTTATCAACTCAATCTTAGCTAAAGGACAGTTGGCGGGAAATCCTTGGGAAAGGTTTCGCCAGTGTATTGCTTCGATTGATTTTGCCAAGCGAGATGATGTTGCTCCGGATATTTTGCAGGTGGACTGGGATTTGGTAATTATTGACGAAGCCCATAAATGCTCGGCTCGAACTCAAGGAGACGAGCTAAGACGCACTGGGCGATACAAATTAGCAGAAGAATTATCGCGGATTTCTGAACGGATTCTATTACTAACAGCTACACCCCATCAGGGAAATGTCGATCAGTTTCACAACTTTCTCCGTTTGCTCGATCCAGATCAATTTATTTGTGACAAACTTAATCCACAAATGCTGAGCTTGGAGGATAGCCCTTGGTTTCTGCGTCGAATCAAAGAGGAATTGAAAGATTTTGAAGGTTGTCAACTCTTCCGTAATCGGTATCCCATCACAATACCTTTTGAGCTATCCGAGTTAGAAAAGTATCTATACGACCAAGTTACAAACTACATCAATAAATATCTAGGTAAAACCAAAGGACGCAAGCAAGCGGCAGTAGCTCTGGCTCGGACTGTATTACAGCGGCGTTTAGCAAGTAGTTTAAATGCCATTTTTAGTTCGTTGAAAAAAAGGCAGCAGCGGTTTAGTAGCCTGTTAGACGAACTAGATGGCTTATCGGTAGCAGAACAACGCGATCGCCTGATGAACTTGGGTAAGCCTGTTGATTCTGAGATAGAGAGTGATGATTGCGATGAGGAACAATTAGAGGATTTAGCGATTGAATCCACAGTTGCAGAACAATTGGACCAACTGCGTGAGGAATTACGAGAACTGGAGCGGTTAGTTAAGCTGACTCAACAGACAATCGATCTCGGAAATGAAACTTAACTAAATGCCCTGAAAGAGTGCTTATTGAGAGTCGAATTTGATGAATTAAAAGATGGACGCGGCAAACTACTCATTTTTACAGAGCATCGAGACACTCTAGAATATCTGAAACAGAATCTCACGGATTGGGGATATAGTACTTGCGAGATTCATGGTGGGATGAACGCACTAGCTAGAAAATCAGCTCAAAAAGATTTTCAGTTCAATCAGCAGATTTGTCTGGCGACAGAAGCAGCGGGAGAAGGGATAAATTTACAATTCTGTCGATTGATGATTAACTACGACCTTCCTTGGAACCCGAACCGATTGGAACAGCGAATGGGGCGAATTCACTGAATTGGTCAGGAGCAAGATGTTTATATTTTTAATTTTGTCGCCATCAACACAGTAGAAGGCAGAGTACTAGAAAAGTTATTGCAGAAATTAGAAGAAAGGTAGTAATGCATAGTGATGATTTAGCACTGCAATCGGGCATTGTAATCATGAACAAAGTACCAGACCGCCCCAATGTGGTTACTCAGCTTTTTAGAGAACGAGAGCGTCTTGCGAACTAAGCGCCCCACTCGTTGCCGCAAGGTATTGTTGAATCGCTCAATGTAACTTGTGCCACCACTCTGCTTGCCAACAGCTTGATGTCGCGTGTTCGGTATTACCTGTACATAAGCCTCCCAGAAGTCGGTATAGCAAACGGCACACTGTTGATAGACAGGAGGCAGCGAGTGCCACAGCCCTTTAGCTCCCTTACAGCTACGATCACCCACATAAACACCAACAAGCTCTCGGGTTGCCTGATCAATGGAAGCGCCAAATCCACTGCTTGTTTGGCTTTGAGCCAACAAACGACCACATCTCGTCGAGTTGAATGGTCAGCTTACCTGGTTTTTTTTCGTGACTTCAACCTGCTGTGGGGTTTGGTAGTATTTCTGGTTGACGTACATCTGTAACCACCGTTCAGAAACGCCTGTCACTCGTGCAATTGCCGCCAGTGCAAGTCGTTCAAGCAACAACTTATCAATCAGGCTACGAGTTGTGGCATCAATGGGTTGCCGGGTTGGATGCTCAACAAACTGGCGTCCACAGACTCGGCAGCGATAGCGCTGTTTACCGTAGTGAGTGCGTCCGTTTTTGACAACTTGGAGCGAGTGACATTTCGGGCAGGACATAGAGCGAGGCGGTGAGGGAGACGTTATTCTCTAGTTTACCCACAGCATTACTATTCATGATTACCGGCACCATATTGCTCGACAATAGACCTGAGCCAGTAATTTTAGAGCTAGTGACGACAATTATTATTACACATGAGCTTTTCTCAAAATAAAACAGAATTCCCTTTATTTATAAGACGACTGATGGAGCGGATTAGATTTATCTAAACACGGTCTAAACCTGACTTACTAAATCATATCAAGTAGTTTAAATCCGAAATTAGAGCACATTCGTCTTTAAAGATAGATGGGACGCAGTTGAACTATTTCAACACTATAGCAATCCTAAAAGATTCATGAAATCAATTTGTGGTGCAGGCTTCTAGCCGACGCGAGATGCATTATCCGCGCCCCGCTTTCACAACACAAATTGGATTGCTACATATGTAAGTTTAAGGTAGCAGATGATCTACTATCAACATCTGCTAACTGGTTCAACTGCGTAATTCCTATCGAGTTTACACAGGAGTTTACGCCATGAAACGTCTAATAATTAGTGGGTTCTCAGTTCTGCTAGCAATTGCTGCAGCTACACCTGCCTTTGCCTATGGAAAAGTGAATGAATCCAACACAGGAGACAGTCAATCTATTCCTGCAAACAGTTCTATGCAGCCCTCAGCACCGGAGTCGATGACAATACATTCAAACAAAAGGGAGCCACAAAGCAAGTCTATTACTTCACCGCTCTTGAACCCGAACCCGCCAGCGGAAGTCCCATCGCCTAGCCTCTTCCATCTAGATCCTAGTAGTGCAGAGCAGTCCGGTGTGCACTAGGATCAATGACGGCACAGTCATACAGAAGGAAGCGTTACACAATTGCAGAATGATTTTTCGGTATTAGGCTGTGCCTTATATCTGCCTATAACTGTCTGGGGCAACTACAAGAGATTGCCCCTACAATTTCACACGAGGTCAAGAAACATGTTTCTCACAATCAAGCAGCTTAATTTGAATGAATTCAAACACCTAGACATCACCCAACTGGATTACATTATGGTGAAACTTGTCGGTCTACAGGATCTAGTTTACCAGAGGTTTGATGCGATAGAGGTTCATGACCCCAAGGTAGCCCAGTTACTGTGTAGGATGATCCCGGCTCGTTGTCCTTTTAAGCGAGACATCAAGCTTTTTGACCATACCTTATTTCGCATTCCATCTCTGTGCAAGTTGAACCCTCTCTACGAGCAAGTGGTTAGCCTTCGCTTCAAGGCTCTATCTTATCTAGCAAATGAGTGCGGTGAGGATGTAGCAAGATATTGCTGACAGCAAAGAGTAGCAAGTGTTTGCATGCACCTTAGAATCAGCAACAAGCCATCGAGATCACCTAAAGAATACTATCACTAGCCTTGGCATGAGGCTAACTTATGAACCCCAACATCTCTTTTGTAACAGCACTTCAGTTCTTGACAATGGTCTATGTGACCTCAGTGATGCTTGTACTGCTAGCTTCTTACTTTTATTTAGTAGTAATTGAAACTCTTGAAGAAGCTAGTGACTAATGTGAAAAGTTAGCGATTTATCTCCTCTTCAGTGGGGTGAGTTAATCGGCTTAATAGTGACTAGTCTGCGTATGACTAGTCTGTTTTTTCAAGGGTATGAGCCAAAATGAGTAGATGGCTGATACTCTTGTTTATGCTGTTTAATTAGATAAAATCAAGCTAAGTTTTCCTCAAAAAATTTTTCCACATAGAAAGTGGAAGCCAAGTTTCGGCTCCCACTTTTCGGATCTTCAGTACCGCCTAAACTTTAACTGAATCATATTGTTTAAGGTATCGGTTCTCTACCTGGTTAACAACTCTATTCAGAGATGCTAGCAACAAGTAATAGATCAAAAACATATACTAAGCTTAACTTTGCCTAAAATAGAACTGAGCCAGCATCTTCGGTTCAAGCGAAAACCTGTTTTTCTCCTGGAAAGGCTGTTTGACTCAGTTGGGACTACCTAGATGCTTTTCATGACTATAGGTCCCACTGGTTCCGAGGTGACTGGGGATGTTTCTAGGGTAACGATTAACCCTGAGACCTCATCATAAAGGTCGGTGGGCACAGAAAGTTTGGCTAAAACTATTCCCTGCGCACTGGCACTCAGCTGTCCACAAGGAAGCTTGTCACCATCAACTACCGCCCAAAGCCGATAGACACGTCCTGCAGGCGCAGCCGGAAGATGTCGGATGACTAGAGCGATTCTTTGGCGCTCAAGATCCATAACAACGTTGCCAGAAGCAGCATCTGCTAGATTCGTGCCTTTCAGGGAGAACAGGCGAGTCTCAGAATTTTGCAACATCATGGGGACGGCTGTAGCAATCCTCAGCTCTTGCTGCAGACGATAATTAGCTAGACCCAGAACCAGGATTAACAATGCGGCCACACTGCCAGCAAATTTACCCCATGGTAAGGCAGGTCGTCTCAATTCTGTGGTCCTGTTGGCTGGGAAAGTGGCAGCTTCGAGGATAGCTGAGCCCAGGTGTGGCGGAGGCTCGACTTCATTTAGGCCATAAAGCACCTGCTCTAGGACTTCCTCCACAAGATTCACCTGTGCAATTAAGTCTGGATTTTCTCTAAGCAGCTGCCTAAATTCCTCGGCTTCTTCGGGGTCAAGGTCACCCAAAACATAGCCTGCTGCTAACTCTTCTAGGTACTCGGGAGTTGAAGGTACATTCATAAGGCACCTACCCTATTTGATCTTGGAGGATTGGCTTCAGTTTCAGCAGACCCTGACGAGTCCAAGTCTTGACTGTCCCGAGAGGGATATCCAGTTTTTGCGCAATTTCCGACTGACTAAGTCCTTCGTCGTAAGCCATCTCTAATACCTGACGCTGCTGTTGTGAAAGTTGTGCTAAAGCTGACCGGACATGTTGGGAACGCTCTGTTAAGGAAGCTTGCTCAAAAGGAGAAGTAGAAGATGTTTCTGCAGTTACTGTTTGCCCCCAGCGTTGAAGGAGTTTTAAGTTTCTGCTACGAGAACGAATTTTGTCGATTGCCCGGGAGCGAGTCATAGTGATGATATATCTAATGAAATAGCCATGCTCGGGATTATAGGTAACATGACGCCACAGAGCCAGAAAAATTTCTTGGGTCAAGTCTTCTGCCTCTTGAGAATTTTTCAAGATTTTGAGTGCTACCCCGTACACCAGACTACCGTAGCGCTCATAGAGAATACCCAACGCCTCTGGTTGCCTGGTCTTCAGTGCCTGAAATAGCTCTGCATCGGTTAGGGGCGGTAGATCTTGAGGGTTGTAATTGCGAGAGCTAGGCTCCATATTGCTCGATAATAGACCGGACCCAGTAGTTTTAGCGCCGATAACAATCATTATTCCACATAAGCTTCTCTCTCAAAAGGAAACAGAATTCCCTTTATTTATAAGACGACTGACAGAGCGGATTGGATTTATCTAGATAGAGCTGTTAACTGAGATTGTTAAGTAATATTTAGCAGCTTAAATCCGATTGGGAGAGCAGATTCGTCTTCAAAGTAGATGATACACAGTTAGGCTATCTGAACCTTATATCTAGGTTTAAGTTAGCAGCTTATATCCTACAGACTTCTTTAAAAATAAGCATTTTTAAGACTTGAAAGGTTGACGCTGTGAAGGCTTCAGCTATCAAGATTTAAATTGCGGAAAGGTTTGTTTTATCTGGATTTCAGTCTTGATCTATCCAGAGGTCTGATGAGGAGCCGCTAACTGGTTTAACTGCGTAATTCCTATCGAGTTTACACAGGAGTTGACGCCATGAAACGTCTAATAATTAGTGGATTCTCAGTTCTGCTAGTAATTGCTGCAACTGCACCTGCCTTTGCCTATGGAAAAGTGCAGGAGTCAACGTTCTCCCGGAGGCTTCCTCCGGGAGCTGCGTTGACGTCGTCCAAAACAGGGGACAGTCAATCTATTCCTTCCAGATGTTCTATGCAACCCTCAGCACCGGAGTCGATGAAGACACAGTCAAACACAAGGGAGCCACAAAGCCGATCTAGCACTTCACCACTCTTGGACCCGAATCCGCCAGCTGAAGTCCCATCGCCTAGCCTAATTAGGTTTGGGATGTGAGTAGCAATGAATATGAAACGAGGGTTTCGTAAATTCCATCGCCTGTTTGCCATCACTGTCTGTCTACCTTTGATCGTGACTGCAGTGACTGGACTCGGCATCACGATAGCTTCGGAGTGGTTCCACCATGAAGAGTTAGGCGAATTTCTCATAAAAGTTCATACCGGGGAAATTTTTGGACTGGCAGCGATTTATCCGATTTTGAACGGGTTGGGGTTAATCGGCTTAATAGTGACTGGTCTGAGTATGACTGGTCTATTTTCCCGACGTTATCAGCCAAAACAAGTCTTGGCGGCAGTACTTGCTTCTGCGGTGTTGATGACTTGGCTAGCGTCCTGTAGTCGTACTGCCCAATCTTCAAGGTCTCTCAATCAGCCACTAGTAAAGGTCGCTCAACCGCTGGAACAATCAAAGCCAAGTCTCCCACAACCAAATGTCACTGTCAAAATTCACAATTTCAAATTCGAACCAGCAATGCTCAAGATTAGTAGCGGCGAAACTGTCAAGTTTGTCAACACAGATGAAGAACCGCACACGGTCACTGCCAAAGATGGTGTCTTCGATTCCAAGGCTCTAGATTCAGGTGAGACTTGGACGCATACCTTCGCTGCTACTGGAACCTTTCCCTACATTTGTGCCATTCATCCCTTTATGCAAGGGACAGTTACTGTAACTTCAGCAGGAGTCAAAAATGCAACGCCGAAAGTTCATTAATCATGTCGGTTGGACCGGTCTTGGTATCGTGTGGGCTGTTAGTGGAGAAAACTTATTAACCTCCTGCACGATAGGTACTTCTGCAGCTAAAAAACAATTGGATTCCACCTCGCTGTCATTTGTTCAAATTAGCGATAGTCACATTGGTTTCCACAAGCCAGCCAACGAACATGTGACAGCAACGCTCCAAAAAGCCATCGATGCGATCAATGCATTACCGACACCGCCAGCGTTTGTCGTTCATACAGGTGACATCACTCACCTGTCTAAGCCAGCAGAGTTCGATCAAGCTAAGCAGCTGCTTTCACAATTGAAAGTACCGCTGTTCACCCTGCCAGGTGAGCATGATGTAATTGGCGATCGGGGCAAGGCTTACTCCGAGGCGTTCAGCCAAGGTGATAAAACAGAAGGATTGCAGTTGTGGGACCACTCCGGTGTCCATTTTGTGTCGCTGACCAATGTCCTCGATTTTGGTGAGACAGGAGAAGGTAAGCTGGGTCAAGCTCAACTTGACTTGCTTGCCAAAGATCTCGCGGCCCAAAAACCTGATACGCCTTTAGTTGTATTTAGTCATATTCCTCTGTATGACCTGTACCCGAAGTGGGGTTGGGCGACAGCAGATGCGGCGAAGGTGCTCTCGTTGTTGTCTCGCTTTTCATCTGTGACTGTACTAAATGGCCATATTCATCAAGTCGTTCATCACACGGAAGGCAATATCCGGTTCTCTACCGCTGCCGCAACAGCGTATCCACTACCGCCGCCAGGGCAAGGAGCGCAGCCAGCTCCAGTCACGTTGCCAGAGAACCACTTGCTGGCGGCATTGGGATTCCGCACCGTTGAATTTGCTCCCAGACAGGATGTCAAAGTTGACCAACATTCCCTGGCTTAGAGGTCATCTGGGAAGTGTCACAACTGAGTTGTCATGGTGACGAATTTGGTGCTGGCGAAGCCGTAGGCGTTAGAGAAAAATGGGAAGAGCTTATGCCCCATAGATAAATCTAGCGGACTACGAGACTCGCCAAAAAGCCCTTCCCATTTTTCCAAGCCTTGCCTCGGTGAGAGCAGATTTGCAAAAAAAACATAGTCTACCCTTTGTTATCCGATGAAAAGCTTAACTGCAATCAATTTGGAAATTGCTCTACTGCAACCAGTACGCCAATGGCTCGAATTTCTAGAGGGTGTTATGCACTTAATACACGCATCTTGGTCATTACCATTACACAGTTGGCAAACTATTTGACTGGTTGTGGCTGGGTAGTGGTTAGACAGTGTCTCACTGGGATTGACATAGCAACAAGCCAAACCAGCGATTTGGATCTGTCCAGACTTGACGTGGTACTAAACCTTGGCTTAAAAGTTCCTGCTGTAAGACTTCAAGGTCAAATTTGCGGGAAATTTCCGTCAAGATTGTCTCATTAGTCTCAAACTGAACAGTGAGGTCTAGAGTTCGTAGCTGAACAGTCTGTGATCGCAAACTCCGCAAATGCAGCTCGATTTGATGCTGCGATTCGTTATAAAACGCCCTGTGTTCAAATTGTGTGGTGTCAAAGTTACCATCGAAACGTCGATTCAAATGATCCAGCACGTTCAGATTAAATGCCGCTGTTACCCCTTGACTGTCGTTGTATGCTGCTTCTAACAAGTGTTTCGGCTTTTGCAAGTCCACCCCCAACAAGAAATACTCGCCCGGCTTTAGGGTAGCTGTGATTTGGGAAAAGAACTGGTCGCATTCTTGAAGACTAAGATTTCCCAACGTGCTGCCAATAAAACAAATCATCCGGCTAGGAAGTTGAATCGGTGGCAATTGCGCTAGTGCCAGTTCGTAGGTACTAACCAAACCATTAACCCGGAGTGAGGGATAATCTGCCAGCAACTGTCTAGCACT
Organism: Chroococcidiopsidaceae cyanobacterium CP_BM_RX_35; assembly: GCA_019242465.1. The sequence goes on from JAFAVL010000222.1 coordinate 13,029, forward strand.
GCTTTCCAAAATACCAGCACTGACATCAATTGGTAGATATAACAAGGGATAGTCTTGATGGGCGTAGGCATCCAATAGAATCCGGGTTTTTGTAGAGCTACCGCTGCCCAGTTCCACCAATTCACACGCCCTAGTTAGACGAGCGATCTCGTCAGCGTAACGTTGTAAGATTACCGTTTCTGTCCTTGTTGGATAGTATTCTGGTAACTCACAAATCTGCTCAAACAGTTCAGAACCACGATCATCATATAAGTAACGAGCGGGCAAAGATTTGCCAGTGCGGGTCAACCCCTTAACAACATCACTCCCCGCTGTCGAGGTAACTAAGTGAGTTGCCTCTACCAAACGCTTTATCTGCAAGCGTTTCTCAATTGCGGACTGGCTAAGAACCCTACCGCTTGCTGCCTTGTGAATGGACATGCAACCTCCATTTATTCGGCACGATACGCGCGGTTACGCATATGGCACACACTTCAAAGAACGCCAACCCAAGAGGGCTTAGCATTACCGTCAGACAGTAAAACATAAAGGCATGACACACAAGATCAAACCTGAGCCAGATTTTTTAAACTACTCTGTGCCTCACTTGGCACAGCGAAAACCTGCCAGAATTTGACGTATACCGGGATGATACCAATTGCGAAAGCTACAGCGTAAAGACCAAGGGCGAGTTGCCCAGCTGCCCCCTTTTAGAACCTGGTGTTGTCCATCAAAATAGACTTGGGAATAACCAGCATAGGGATAACTTACAAAACCTTCATATCCACAGAATGTAGAAGCAGTCCACTCCCAGACATTGCCTAGCATGTCATTGCAACCGTATGCACTCTGCCCAGCTGGATAAGCATCTACTGGCGTCGTTTGTAGCGGCGGATAGCTATCTATCCCTACGTAAGAGTGATTGCATAATTGGGCAGATGGTGCCTCTTCTCCCCAAGGATAGCTGCGACGAATACCAGCAGTTGCATCCCAGGCAGCAGCTTTTTCCCATTCTGCTTCTGTAGGGAGCCGCTTACCGACAAACCGGGCATAGGCCTCAGCTTCATACCAGCTGACGCCATAGACGGGGTGGTTATTCCATGCGGGGTCGGTTGTCCAGTAGAGTGGTTGTGTAACATGCTGGCTCTGTTGCCATTCCCATCCCGCAGGCGACCACCAGTGAGGATTTTGGTAGCCCCCTGCCGCAATAAACTCTCGGTACTGCCCACATGTCACCGGATAACGGTCAATCGCGTAAGTTTCTAAATAATGCCGATGGCAAGGACGCTCATTATCTAGGGCTTCGATTGCGTTATTGCCCTGCTCAAACTCACCTGCTGGGATCTCAATCATTTCATTTCTAGAGATGCAGCTTTGGGCTTCACATAAGTGGGGCGAGCCTTGTACCTTGAATTGAGCGTCCCAACGTTGCAACTGCAATACGAAAGCAATAGTTTCACTATGCTGGCTTTCGTGCTGAATTAGCCAGCGCCAGAGGCGTTCTTGTCGATCTAGATCAGCTCTTGGCAGGTAATCTATGACGTTTTCTCTAACCGTGTCTAGGTAGTAGCAAATTTCTGCCAAGGAGGGTAACTTAACGCGCTCTGATTTAGGTAAACCATCAGCGACAAATAACTGGCGGTATTCTGGGAACAGAGCTGGCTTCCTTGCACTGCGCTCCAGCAGCCATAGAGATTCGGTATAAGCAATGTGCCCCAAGTGCCATCCTACAGGACTGAAGTCTAGGTGGGCTTGGCGACAGAAGGTGGCAGCATCCACTCCCTCAAACAAGGCAAGTGTGCCGATGCGGCTCTGCTGCATATCTGTAGCAATCGTTAAGGCGCGATCGCTCGCGTTCCTAAAATCGTACTTGATAGAGCTGGATCTCAAGGTCTTTCCCCACACTAATAACGCTCTGTTCAGGGCAACGATTCCAATTGCCGTCAAATAAAGGTTCTGACGCCACAATGGCTGCCTTTGGGAAGGCTGGATCGTCCCTGAGCCAGTAGAGAGAAGGCGCTGGTGTGCCGCCAGTTGCAAAGCGAGAGGCAACTAGATGATGCCCGTCACTCACAATCAGGTTGACAGAGACTGCCACTTGATCAGCCTGAGCTAGCTTGTCCAGGGTCAGCAACACAGTTTGCAAGGCTCTCTCTAAGGTAACATCTGGTTTGGCTTGCAGTTCATCAAGCAGCAGAGCAAAAATGTGTTCGGAATCAGTACTACCCTCAATCGACTGATAGGCGAAATTACTAAGGTGATCGCGGATTGATCGGTAGAGTGTTTGCCGGAACCCTTCAATGCGACCGTTGTGAATGCACAAGAGTTGGTGGTTTTTAAAGGGCTGGCAGTTACTGATGTCTACACCCTGACCAGGGGTAGCACTGCGGACATATCCTAGTACACATTCTGACTCAACATACCGTCCGAGACTAGGAAGGTTGACGTCATTCCAAATGGGTATCGTGTTTTTGTAGGTAAAAGGGTCTGTATCTCGATGTAAGTGATACCAGCCAATACCAAAGCCATCAGCATTAGCGACTCCAGAACTCATCTCACGGGGCTGATAACTTTGGACAATTAGTGAGTGTTCTGGCTTGTACAGTAAGTAGTCGAGGGGAATTGACGGACCGAGGTATCCCAATAAACGGCACATTCTAAGGTTTTACTCCCAATATTCAGAGAATCACTACAGGGTTTACTGTTTCCTTCTATGAGTTGTACGTTATATGCTCATATGAACCCCTTGAAGTTCCCGATTATTGGTACTCTTTTCCTTTTTACTATAGCTGGCTTGCTAGCCTTGTACCTACCCCTTCCTCCCTCAACAGCATCTAGCGACGCTAAATCCGAGCTGTTGCAGCGATAGAATCGAGTTTAAGACCTAGACTGATTGGGTAACCGGACTGTAAATGTAGTCCATCCCCTAGAGCTTTCAACCAAGATAGTTCCTCTCAAACGCTCGACTAGCTTTTGCACCAGAGCAAGACCTAAACCAGTTCCGCCTTGTCGCCAAGGATCGGTGCCGGGGACACGATAAAATTTCTCGAAGATCCGCGGCAACTCGATTGCGGGAATTTCTGCTTCGTTGCAAATAGTAAAGCTAGTCACGGTTGTTGCTGTTGGACAAGGTTCGCAATTGACGCTTAAAGCAATCTTTCCTCCTTTCGGTGTATACTTGCAGGCGTTGTTGAGCAATTCGACCAAGATCCGCCCTAAGCTGGTACTGTCTGAAATCATCGGGGGGAAAGATGGTGGTAGTTCGGCGTGCAGCAGTAATTGGCGTTCCTGAGAACGCACTCTAAACGGTTCGATGATATTGGGTAGCCAGTCCAAAAGGTTGACAACCTCCTGTGAGACTGTATATGCAGCAGCTTCCAACCGTTGCAAATCCAATAGGTCGTTGATGAGTTCAGCTTCCCTTGTACACTCATTTTGTAAAATTTTTAGATAGCGCTCCCTAGCTTCTGGTGCTGGCACAGTTTGCAGCATATGAATCGCTAGCTTCATATTAGAGATGGGAGTCCGCAGTTCGTGGGAAACAGTACTTAAAAAGTCATCTTTAAGTCGATTAAGTTTTTCGAGTTCTGCAACTTGGGCAGTAGCTGCTTGATAGAGTCGGGCTTGACGAATTGCGATCGCGCACTGATTAGTCACTTGCTGGACTAACCGAATCTCTGATGTATGAAAAATATGATTTTTTTGATTGATCAACCACAAGTCACCGATAACCCCTTGGTCGTCCGAAATTGGACAAGCTAGCATTGCAACTCTACCCCGGTTGGGATGGGGAACGATGGAACAAAATTGGAAGTATTGATTCTGTAAAAGCTGACGATATAGCTCAGGGTAGTTTGCCATGTGAGCGACGCGACCTTGAGAAGCAGGAATAGATATCGCGTACTCGTAGCAAATGGTAGAAGTGCCTTGTTCTAGGTTGTACAAAGCAATGTTACAGCAGCCGACGTTAAGTCCAAGAGCTAGTTCCTTCACGGCTGCTTGCACAATCTGGCTTTCATCTAAACTGTCGCGGACTTTGTCAGTAATACGTTTTAGCCTAGCTTCAAAATCAAGTGCCTGCTGTAGCTGAAGTGTACGCTCTTGCACTTGGCGCTCAAGTGTAAGGGTAGCCGTCTCAGCTACTTTGACACGAAGCAGTACTGATTCTGTCTGCTTGCGTTCAGTAGTATCTTGAGCAGTACTGACAATCGCCGAGATTTTTCCTTCTAGAAACAGAGGAGCGAAATTAAAAGTAACGATTTTAACACTACCGTCTTTTCTAACTAGTTCTGCATCTTGCTGGTTAGTAGCAATGCCATGATGGATGGTTGCAAGTAGAAAAGCTTGAATCCGAGTGGCGTCTTGAGGATAAAAAAGTTGTAAGAAAGAAAGCCCAAGCAACTCTTCAACGCTGTAGCCAGTTAGCACTGCTGTTCGTTGATTAACTAGCGTAAACTTTCCCTCTAAATCTAGAGTGTAGATGGCATCAGTTGCACTTTCCATTACCCGTTCGCGGAACTCATAAGCACTTTTGAGCTTGCGCTCTTGAGTTGCCGGAGCTGCCACAGGCATTCCCTTGAGTTGCATCTGGCTCAGGACCGATCCCAACTGTCCGCCAACTTGGGCAGCTAACAGACTCGTTAGGTTTCGCCACGTGATGGAATAAGCTCCAGCTCTAGTAGAGCTGAAGTTGAGACTACCGATAGTACGTTCACCAATCCGTAGGGGCAGCACCATCAGAGAATGGGTATCGGGAGCTATTCCCCACTCAGCTTTTAGGGGCATAGTCAGTGAGGGTGCAAGCTGTGCTAGATTCTGGATAAAATAGGGTTTTGAATCTGTGAGTACCCTACCAGACCACCCCTCCTCAATGGGGATTTTTTGAGGAGGGGTGCTTTTGGCTCTACTAGGACTCGTGATTTCAAATAGTACATACTCCTTATCTAGGGGCTTGAACCAAACTGCTAAGGTACATCGGTCAAAGTCAATTATCCAACGTAGTTTACGGATGAGAATCTGGTGCAATGTCTCAAAATCGGATGCCGTGCTGAGTTCACTAGCTAACTCTGCTAGCAGCAATAGAGGTTCTTGGGCTACAGGGGAGCCAGAACACAGCTTCTTACCAGTGTAGCGGTCTCTATTGGTGTCAGATGAGAGATGCTCGCGTTCAGCCATTTGCGTCTGTAAGCCTTATGATGTTATGGCTGATTGGGATCGAGGGCAAGCAAATTAGCCACGGTGCAGATTTGCTCAAATAAAGCTACCCTCTGTACGTAGTCACAATGAGTAGCAGTTGCCACCACCAGACCAATCATTTCCTTTAGTACCCTCGGCAGGTGACCGTGGAGTATTGTTGCCCGGAACTGTCCCCATAGATGGACCAGCATCATCGGCTGAGTTTCCAGCAGTTGAAAAATTCTTGGCACCATCCCTGCACCCAATTCCCGCTCAGTTTGCTCAAAGGTCTGTTGAACTAGCAACGATTCAGCGTTGGACATATAGCTAACCTCTGAAGAGATAATCGATATGGATTTTAGGCGGAGTGCCTTTTAACAGAAATGATGCAGAAGTTCTCAAAATGTGTTTGCGCCCAGTTTAAAGGGATTACTTTAGCTGTAAGAGTTCTGTTAATTGAGACTACACACAGGGTAGTTTTTCTAGAAATTTGTTCGCATCCGAGATTGTATCTCGACAGCCTGTTGCAGGTGTCTCCTGAGCGAGTATTAAGCGAGCTTAAGCTAATTCTGCTTCAATTATGTAGCAAAATCTATTCGGTATATCTAAAATTTGCTGGAATTTTAACGTATTTAACAGTACGGACTCTAGACCTATGCCAGCAGCAACCATGGTAGCAATTTTCATTAGCTACAGGTAAACATAGTCACAGTATTGAACAGCAAGGTATTGCCTAGGAAGAGCAGTCTTAAGCCTTGCTGCTAGCTTTCACTGACTCAAACTGGGTTGCCGACCTAATCGAATTCAAATCAATATCAAATTTGTTAGCGATCACTGTCATCACCTGCAGCTCTGCTGGGTTCGGGGCACCGTCAAGCTGAGCAGTTCTATAACACTGAGCCAGTAGTGGTACAGCAAAATCACGATTGAGTTGCTCTAGTAGCGTATTTAAAGGTTGGGGAGATTTAATTTTAGCAAGGGTTGCCATAGAGGCAGGGCTAAGTTTGAGCCTCTGTAGATCTGGCAAAATCTCTGCCCAAGTCTTTTCTGGATAACTTGCTAGGAGCATATGAACCAAAATTTGATCCATCACTGCTTGTTGCGTGATGGCGACCTCTAAATAGCTGTCACTAGCAGTCTTGACTGCTGCTATTTTTTCCGTTTCTGTGATCGAAGCATTCAGCTTAGCTTCGTAGAATCGGCAAGCTGCATATCCTAACGAATAGAGCATTGTTGCATTAGCACTGGCACCAATCACAGCCCCAGCAACTGGCACATTATGTAACAAGCCTAAACCCGCCCTCATTGCCCGGCTACCCCCTAGTGCCAGCCCAAAAATTGCCAAGACTTCTCCCTGACGATCCGCATTTTTGACATCTAGTCCGTAGGCAGCGGCAATTTGGTAAACCATTTCCGCCTGAAGGCGTGTAGTCGTTGCCAAGTCGATTGCGAGTAGGGCAATTGCCTCGCCAGGCACCAAGCTAGTAACTAGCCCCACACTACCAGCATAAATCGATTTCTCGACCATGAGCCGATGAGCAATTTGGCTTGGGGTATCGTGTGGGTGTTGTTGCTGCAACTTGATTACAGCTGCCTCTGCTTTGCTAATATCAACTTGATCGACCGCACCAAGCAGCCAATCTAGTCGCAAAACCCTAGTCACTCTTCGCAGGATAGGGTTACTGGTGATAAATGCAGCGCCTCGCCCTGCTGTTTTGGTTGTCTGATTCAGAAGTTGGTAAATCTTTGTTTGCGCTGTCTTGACAACGGCTTTTACCGCTTCTAAGGTCGTACCAACGGTCTGATGCGCTCTAGATACACCCTCGCCAATCATTTTTACCTTTTTAGCAAAGGTTGGTGATGTAGAGGATTTGTTATCCATAGCTCGGCACTGCCTTAAGATTTGGTGGCTTTATACTTTGGTTTTAGCGCGGGTGCAAGTTACGCTACATCCCCCTACAAGCACAACTTCTTAACTTAGCTGCTACTTTCCTCGCTCCCCCTGTACCTTAACTTGCTGTTACTCTCTTGCTACCGCTTTGGCATAAAATTCTGAAGATATCTTGACGTTTTCTCCAGCCTACGTCTCGTGATCATTTCACCCTCAATTTTAAAATTACTATGGCTATTGGCTACGTTGCCCTTGTCCTTCACGCCCACCTGCCCTTCGTTCGCCATCCCGAAAGTGACTATGTGCTGGAAGAAGAATGGCTCTATGAAGCCATTACCGAAACCTACATTCCCTTGCTGCGAGTCTTTGAAGGATTAAAGCAGGACGGCATCGATTTTAAAATTACCATGAGTTTGACACCTCCTCTGGTGTCTATGCTCCGCGATCCATTGCTGCAAGAGCGGTATGACAGCCACTTAGCCAAGTTAGAGGAGTTGGCGGAGATGGAAGTCGAGCACAACGCTCAATATGGTCACATCCGCTATTTAGCCGAACACTACGCCACTGAGTTTAATAAAGCACGTGCTCTTTGGGAGCGCTACGACGGTGATCTAGTAACGGCATTTAAGCAATTCTCTGACAGCAACAACCTTGAAATCATCACCTGCGGTGCAACTCATGGCTACCTGCCGCTGATGAAAATGTATCCTCAGGCAGTCTGGGCTCAAATTGAGGTTGCCTGCGAACACTATGAGCAAACCTTTGGTCGGCGACCAACAGGCATCTGGCTACCAGAATGTGCCTATTATGAGGGGCTAGAACGGATGCTGGCCGATGCTGGGCTGCGCTATTTTCTGACTGATGGGCATGGAATTCTCTACGCCCGTCCTCGTCCCCGCTTTGGCAGCTATGCTCCCATTTTTACTGAAACTGGTGTTGCCGCTTTTGGTCGAGACCATGAATCTTCCCAGCAGGTATGGTCTTCTGAGGTTGGTTATCCCGGTGCGCCTGAGTATAGGGAGTTTTACAAAGACTTGGGCTGGGAAGCAGAATACGAGTACATCAAGCCTTATATTATGCCCAATGGTCAGCGGAAAAATACGGGCATCAAGTATCACAAAATCACTGGGCGCGGTTTGGGTTTGGGGGATAAGGCTCTTTACGATCCTTACTGGGCTAGGGAG
>JAFAVL010000316.1 GCA_019242465.1 Chroococcidiopsidaceae cyanobacterium CP_BM_RX_35
CTAATTCTTTGCATTTCTCTGTGCCTATGTGAGAAGATATATAGCGTATGAGATTATCCTGAACTGCTAGCAGATAATTTTCCCCGATATTAATATCCCATAATTGACCTAAGTCCTCATTAACTATTAAATCACTATCTAAGTAAATTGCTTTGTTCAAGTTATCTGGTAATAGCTCAGGGATGAAGACTCGACAGTAAGTAGTCGGGCTCATATAGGTAGATGCATATTCACACATTGGCAAATTATCAAGCATAACATTAGCCATTGATATCCACCTAATATCACACTGCTCTGAATTAAGCGATTTGATAATTCTGCGCTTGTTATGTTCCTTGATCCCGTTATCTAATATAAATAGGGTTACCTTCCGAGGACTCTTGAGGTTTGCAAGTATAGAACGAGCCATTACAGCTAATGGCATAGCATAATTATTATCAGCAGCACAAACAACGATAATAGAATTGTTGTCTACAGTAGACATAATACTATCCTCAATAGCTGAGTTTAACTTTACTTGAGACAAAGCAAGTGGAGATGCGATGAACTTGTCGGTATAGGCTTTTATACGCTTGTATGTGGAGCAGGAACCCTGCCACTTCGTAATAGCAGAAGTTCAATGGTAGGAAGTCTCATCTTTCCTTTAGCAAGGCACGAATATACCTCACCTGAGTTATACGACCAGATATGGGGTATGCGACACCGAACGCTCGCTGCCACGGAAGACACCCTACCATATCACAAATATTTCTACAAGCAGCTTGATAATATCGTCCCAGAATAGCTCATTGTCAACTCTATAGCCAAGTCTGCTCACTCATAATCTAACAACTCCATTTTTTGCAATCCCGCTCAACGACTGAAAGAGAGACTACCCTCTATGTAATCAACTTTGATGGTATCTCCCTCAGTGAAAGTATTTTCTAATAACTTGGTCGCTAATGGGTTTTCCAGCTCACGCTGAATCGCTCGTTTCAAGGGACGAGCACCATAAACTGGGTCATATCCTACTTCCACCAGGTAATCTTGGGCAGCTGGTGACAGCTTAAGCGCAATTTTTTGCTCAGTCAAGAGATTTTGCACCCGCTTGATTTGAATGCCGATGATTTGACGCAGTTCGCTACGACTGAGAGGATGGAACAAAATGATGTCATCCACTCGGTTGAGGAATTCTGGGCGGAAGTGCGATCGCAACGCCGCTAGTACCCGTTTCAGCATCATTTCATACTTTTCATCGTCATCATCAGACATATCGAGGATATGTTCGCTACCGATGTTACTGGTCATCACAATCACAGTATTGCGAAAATCGACCGTTCTGCCCTGAGAATCCGTAATCCTGCCGTCATCCAGCACTTGCAGAAACATATTGAACACGTCTGGATGGGCTTTTTCTACTTCATCCAGCAGCACAACAGAGTAAGGGCGGCGACGGATAGCTTCAGAAAGTTGTCCCCCTTCTTCGTAGCCAATGTATCCTGGGGGAGCTCCAATCAATCGCAAGACAGAGCCTTTTTCCATATATTCAGACATGTCCAAGCGGACTATGGCATCATCGGCATCAAACAGAAACTGGGCTAAAGCACGGGCAAGTTCTGTTTTTCCCACTCCAGTCGGTCCCATAAATATAAAGGAACCAATGGGGCGACCGGGGTCTTTCATGCCAGCTCTCGCTCGACGAATCGCAGCAGCAACAGCAGCGACGGCTTCGTCTTGACCAATCACTCGTTCGTGCAGATGGCTTTCTAGTTGCAGCAGTTTCTGCCGTTCCGATTCCAGCAGTCGATTAACGGGAATCCCCGTCCACTTAGCAACAATTTCGGCAATGTCAGCTTCAGTCACCTGTTCGCGCAACAGTGTAGAACCACGGGCTTGAATTTCCGATAACACACTTTCTTTAGCTTCGCGCTCGTGTTGTATGGTTTCCAAACGCCCGTACTTGAGCTGTGCTGCTGTGTTAAGGTCATAGGCGCGTTCTGCCTGCTCTATTTGCACCCGCAGTTGGTCTTCTTCTTTCTTCAAGGCGCTAATAGCATCCAAAATCTGCTTTTCGCCTTGCCATTGAGTGTTAAAGTCTTGTTGTCTCTCTGTCAACTCACTAATTTCTTGCTCGATCCGCTCCAACCGCTCTCTGGTTGTCGCCCGCCTCTGATCCTCCTCCGCTAAAGATAGCTTTTCCATCTCTAGCTGCATCAACCGTCGATCTATTGCCTCTAGTTCGGCTGGCTTGGAGGTGATCTCCATTTTCAACTGAGCTGCTGCCTCATCTACCAAGTCAATCGCTTTATCAGGTAAGAACCGATCAGAGATATAGCGACTCGATAGGGTGGCAGCTGCCACTAGGGCTGAGTCGGTGATTTTAACACTATGATGCACTTCGTAACGCTGTTTCAGCCCGCGCAGAATCGATATTGTGGTTTCAACTGTCGGCTGAGCGACAAACACCTGTTGGAATCGACGTTCTAGAGCCGCATCTTTTTCAATAAATTTGCGATACTCGTCAAGTGTCGTCGCACCGATACAGCGCAGTTCCCCGCGAGCTAGCATGGGTTTCAGCAAATTCCCTGCATCCATTGCTCCTTGACCACTGGCACCTGTACCGACCACAGTATGCAGTTCGTCAATAAATAAGACGATCTGACCGTTTGAGTCAGTAACTTCCCGCAGCACAGAGCGCAGCCGATTTTCAAATTCTCCCCGATATTTAGCTCCAGCTATTAAGTTGCCCATATCCAAGGCAATGAGCTGGCGACCTTTCAAGGATTCTGGCACATCACCGTTGACAATCCGTTGGGCTAAACCTTCGGCGATCGCAGTCTTCCCCACCCCTGGCTCCCCAATTAGCACTGGATTATTTTTGCTCCGGCGAGACAAGACTTGGACTACTCGGCGAATTTCGTCATCTCTCCCAATTACTGGGTCCAACTTTCCAGCTTTTGCCTGTTCTGTGAGGTCTCTGCCAAATTTTTCCAGAGCTTCATATTGCGATTCTGGACTTTGGTCAGTGACCTTCTGGCTGCCTCTGACAGCTTTGATAGCCGCTTCAAGTTTTGCTTGCTCCGAATTGAAGCTTTTCAACATGCGGCGACCAATCCGTTCATCCTCAGCAAAGCCCAAAAGTAAATGTTCAATTGATATATAGCCATCTTGCATTGCGGCTCTTGCCGCTTCAGCCCGGTCAAGTAAGATATCTAGGTTTCGACCCAGGTAGAGCTGTTCAACCTGACCAACTTTAGGCTGACGCTGAGTAAAGGCTTCTATTTGTGCTTCTAAACGAGCTGGATCGATCCCGGCTCGCTGCAAAATCCGCCCTGCTAGCCCATTTGGTTCTGAGAGTAAAGCAATAACTAAATGCTCGACTTCGAGCTGCTGTTGTTGAAAGCGACGGATCACGTCCTGAGATTTAACGATAGCTTCCCAGGCTTTATCAGTGAACTTAGTGGAGTCAGTGGGCTGCATTTGGCGATCTTGGATTGAAGATTATTGAGTAACTAGTTCCGTTTGGGAGGTTTGGGTAGTGGCAACCTCTCTAGAACTAAGTTGGATCAGTTCTACCTTGTACCCGTCTGGATCTTCCACAAAGGCAATCACTGTCGAACCGTGTTTCATTGGTCCTGGTTCCCGTACAACCTTACCACCACGCGCTTTGATTTGCTGACAAGTGGCGTAAATATCATCCACCCCAACTGCAATGTGTCCATAGGCATTTCCCAAGTCGTACTTATTTTCGCCCCAATTGTAGGTCAGTTCTAATACAGTACTATCTGACTCATCCCCGTAGCCGACAAAAGCTAGGGTAAATTTGCCTCCTGGATAATCTTTCTGCCGCAATAACTCCATCCCCAGCAGCTCGCAGTAGAACTTGAGGGATGCTTCCAGATCGCCGACGCGCAGCATGGTGTGTAGTAATCGCATGACTAAACTCCAAATTTTTCCCTATTTTCAATTGTAGAGTAGTGATTCATCTATGAGTTCCAGATAAAATGCCCTAGAAGTCCCGCAGTCCCTCAATTTTACAAAAACTACCACTGTATTTGAGCTTCTTTGAGCCTACACACAATGCCAGGAAGCTTGGCAAAACCTTGTTTTCAGCCCTCCTTGAATGCCTGCTCCGCTAAATCCCTGGTATCCCGGTTAAGCGTCGCAGTTAACTACTCAGTATAATCAGGAGGACACTTAAATCGTCATCGGTTACTGGCTCCTGAAAGTTGCGTAGTTAATATTTGAGGAAAGGAGGTTTTGTATGAAGGTGATTGCTTATCTTTTATATGGAGATAAAGAAGTTTATCAAAAAGAACTTTCATTTAGCATCCTTTCAGCACTGCGACTATTAAAAGATAACCTTAGTAACGTTACTATTAGTATTATTAGCGACCGAAAGAACTTCAACCCCAATCTACCAGTTGACTACATTGACCTTTCTCAAGGTGAGTTGACTGAATGGACTCATAATGGCAACTACAATCACCGAGCTAAAATTTGTGCTTTGACGAAGGCACTTGACTACTATCAAGCACCCGTAATAATGATTGATACAGATACATATTTTATTGATGATCCAAGTAAGCTTTTCGAGCGCGTATCACCTCAGAAATCTCTCATGGATTGTCCCGAGAACTATACGATTGGTGATAAGCCATTTTGGCGACCGCTCGTTGAAAAAATTGGTCATGGGATAGAAGTTGAGGGAATTGACATTTCCCCTCAATCTCCTATGTTTAACTCAGGGGTTATTGGAGTCGATATTACCAATCGGATGTTACTTGAAAAATCTTTGGTGTTGAATGATGAACTTTACTCTTTATCACCTATTTTTAATGTAGAACAATTCTCAATAGGAACAGTACTAAATAAATATACAGAATTGTTGTTTAGCGATGACATTGTTGCACATTATCACGGTATTAAAAGACCTTTTATTCATGTACAAATTTCTAGGTTACTCAAAGACTTCAAAGCAGCTTCCTTAGAGACTCTTATTGCGGCTTCAAATACACTTGAGCTTGATTTACCGCGTAGGTCTTTTAAAGATAAAATCATTACTCGAATACTAGCTTTTGTAAAGCATTGGGATGGTAATTATCGATTTGCATATTTGGCATATCGTAGTGCACTTTATTACGCATCAAAAGACACCGATTACGCAAATGCTTGGGCATCTCTTACTTTACTAATGGCTAAAATTATTGTCAATGAGTCAGTAGACAACCAACAAAATTCTGCTCCTCATTTGATGAGGGATATGGAAAATGATTTTCAGGAGTTTAGAAAAGGTAAAATTGAAGCTTTGACTTGGATTGACTCAAGCATTAGAAGTAATTGGATTCGATTCTGGGATCAATTGGCATAAGTGGCTACCTCAAGAGGTGCTCCAGCACTGTTGAACAGGTATTAAATTGATTTGTGTAGGCAAGACGACTGCTAAAATCCGCAGATAGCTTTAATCTCACACTTAAGAGTCTGTTGAACGCCTATCCTAGCGATCAGTATTAGCCTTTGGGCAAATGAATTCAGGACTCTTGGACTTTAGGAGTAGGTTTAGGAAAATGATTGACAAATTAGATACCGCCATCGAGACGATTGTTGCCCGCGAAATCTTGGATTCACGCGGACGCCCTACCATTGAAGCTGAAGTCCACTTGGTCAGCGGTATTGTAGGAATTGCCCAAGTTCCTAGCGGTGCCTCAACCGGGACTTTTGAAGCCCACGAATTGCGGGATGGTGACAAAAGCCGTTATGGCGGTAAAGGGGTACTGCAAGCGGTGCACAATGTGAATGAGAAAATTGCCCCAAGCCTATCACAGATGGATGTCACTAACCAGGAACTCGTAGACCGCACCATGATTTCGTTGGATGGTTCCCCTAACAAAGCTCATTTAGGTGCTAACGCCATTCTAGCGGTTTCGCTAGCAGCAGCGAAGGCTGGGGCAGAATTTTTAGGAGTTCCCCTCTATCGCTATCTGGGTGGTCCCTTAGCCAACCTGCTGCCAGTGCCGTTAATGAACTTGATTAACGGAGGAGCCCACGCAGCTAACAATGTGGATTTTCAAGAGTTCATGGTTGTTCCTGTGGGAGCGCCCTCATTCCGGGAAGCGCTCCGGTGGGGTGCAGAGATATTTGCCGCACTCGCAAAAGTTTTAGACGATAAAGGCTTGCTGACGGGAGTAGGGGATGAAGGCGGCTTTGCTCCAAATCTTGAATCTAATCAGGCAGCATTGGAGTTGCTGGTGATGGCGATTTCCAAGGCTGGGTATAAGCCAGGAGAAGAAGTTGCTTTGGCACTTGATGTGGCGGCAAGTGAGTTCTACAAAGATGGTCAGTACACCTACGAAGGTGCGGCTCACGCTCCGACTGAGTTGATTGCGTATTTGGCTAAGCTTGTAGAGCAGTATCCTATCGTTTCGGTTGAGGATGGGTTGCACGAGGAAGACTGGCAACATTGGCAATTACTCACCCAGAAATTAGGCGATCGCACTCAGCTAGTAGGCGACGACTTATTTGTCACTAATGCCAGTCGCTTAAGACAAGGGATTCAGCAGCAAGCGGCTAACGCTATTTTAATTAAGCTCAATCAAATTGGCTCTCTGACCGAAACCCTAGAAACCATCGATTTAGCAACTCGTAATCGCTTCCGCTCTATAATTAGCCATCGTTCTGGTGAAACCGAAGATACCACTATTGCCGATTTAGCCGTAGCCACCCGTGCTGGTCAAATCAAAACTGGTTCTCTTTGCCGCAGCGAACGGGTTGCCAAATATAATCGTCTTTTGCGCATTGAAGACGAACTCGGCGATCGCGCTGTCTATGCTGGTACCGTTGGGCTAGGACCAAAGTAACAGTTTAAAGGCTGAAGGCTGCATTTGACCTTTAGCTTTTAGCTTTATGGATAAATTCTTGGTAAGAATGGCAGTATGCTAAATGCGTATCTTGCACTTAAATTACAAAACAAAATTGTATTTGACGAATGATGCTTCAACTCAAGCAAGCGACTAAATTCCGACTCTACAATCCTGTGAGATACCTGAGCGATCTAGCCTATCTCACGATTGCGAATGCCTCTTCTGGACAGCAATTCTCAGCGTCCAATCCCCTGTCTCTTAGAGTACTTTTAGCAAGCGATAATAGTGGGTATACGAGCGAACAGCAGCTCTCACCCTTCTTCGCATATCGAAAGGAGCTGCGGCACGAATTCCGGCTCGCCTTCAATCACATGTTAGTGCAGGACGTGCTAAACCTCCCTGCATTGATTGTCAGAAGCTACGATCTGATCTTGGTCAAGCTCGGCTTTTGGACTCCTGCAGATGATGCCAAGCGCATACTACAACAGCTCCATAAAATGAAAGGCAATGCCAAGCTGGTATACTTTGATGGCGATGATGATGCCTGTATTCAGTGGTCAGAGGAGCTTTGCTATGTAGATTTATATGTCAAAAAACATGTATTCACAGATTTCGCTCAGTATCAGAAGCTGTTCATTGGTAAGAGCAATCTCACAGACTATGTAGCTCGTAACTGGGACGTATCCTTTTCCGACGACATCATCTCACGATCCAAGACAGTCGATCCTACGTATTTTGACAAGATCTTCCTAGGCTACAACATCGGGCTGGATGACAAGATTAGGGACTTGTACAAACAAGACTTGGGCAATTGGCCAATCGATAAAGATAATGATATTCTTTGTAGGGCAACGGTTCCTGATAACTCTTGGATGTACTACCTCCGCAAGGATGTCACTCCTAAACTGCAAGCAATGACTCCCAAGTACAGGGTATTGCTTCCTAATCAGCGAGTGGCGCAGAAGGAGTATTACAAAGAACTCCTACGTAGTAAGATCTGCGTGAGTCCGTTTGGCTATGGTGAAATCTGCTGGCGAGATTTTGAGGCTGTTTTGTGTCGATGCCTATTGGTTAAACCGGACATGAGTCACATCAAAACCGAGCCAGATATTTTTGTCCCATATAAGACCTATGTGCCAGTTAAGTGGGACTACAGCGATCTGGAAGAAAAGTGTTCTCATTACCTCGAACGCGACGATGAGCGCGAACAGATCGTTGCTCAAGCCTACGAAGTGCTATCCGACTACTACCGTAATAAGAAGTTTGTTTCTAAATTTAGGGACATGCTTGGTGTATTGAAGATTGGAGCAGAAGCAACGCTCAGCAACTAAAGAGCTTTTCACTCAAACTTACTTAAAAACTTCTCAGTCTGTGCTAAGGTTGCAACGAAAACAGTCTGGTTAAGGTATTAACTGCCATGATTGGAGGCTTAGCCTGGGCTAATGCTTCACTGCTGCCATTTTATGTATAAGGAAACTGAGCAATGCAGTATGACTACATCGTAGTTGGAAGTGGTTTATTTGGAGCAGTTTTTGCTCAGCAGGCTAAGGAATGCGGCAAAACTGTCTTGGTATTGGAGAAGCGAGATCATATTGGTGGCAACTGTTACTCCTACAAGTATGAAGATACTGGCATTGATGTACATGCATATGGAACCCATATCTTCCACACCAACGACAAGAAAACCTGGGACTACATTAATAGATTTACGGAATTTAATCGTTACCAACACCGAGTGCTAACGACATATAAAGACAGAGTGTATTCGATGCCGATCAACCTAGGCACGATTAACGAATTCTACGGTGTCAACTTAAAACCTCATGAAATTGAGGAATTCTTAGACGGTAAGCGTGGGAATACCTTGAACCCTAAGAACCTGGAAGAGAAGGCTAGCAGTCTCATTGGTTGGGAACTCTACGAGGCGTTCATTAAAGGTTACACCATGAAGCAATGGGGATGTGACCCGACCCAGCTACCTGCCAGCATTATCACCCGTCTCCCGGTTCGTAACTCCTACTACGACTCCTATTTCAACGACAACTACCAGGGAATCCCTATAGATGGCTATACGCCCATCTTTGAGCGCCTGCTTGAGGGCATCCCTGTGGAGCTGGGAGTCGATTTCTGCGAAGATAGGTCCTACTGGGTGCAGCGTTGCCACAAGCTTGTTTATACTGGACCAATCGATCGCTACTTTGACTACAAGTTCGGTTGCCTAAACTGGCGCTCTGTGCGGTTTGAGATCGAGCGGCTCAACTTGGATGACTATCAGGGGACGTCCGTAATGAACTATGCGGATGTGGAAATTCCCTACACGAGAATTCACGAACCCAAGCACCTGCATCGGGAAAGAAAAATGAAACCGGATGCGACGGTCATTATTAGAGAGTATTCGCAGGTTAATAATGACGAGCCGTACTACCCGGTGAACTTCGAGACTGACAAAACGCTACTCTCTAAATACCAGATGCTACAGCAGGAGGAAAAAAATGTCATTTTTGGTGGTCGTCTTGCACAGTACAAATACTACGATATGCATCAGGTGATCGCGAGTGCGCTCTCGGAAGCACGAAAGGAACTTGGGTAAGTTGGATATGCGCTACATATTTGTTGTTGGTAAGCAGATACATAACGGATTCATAATTAAACTGGAGGATTTTGCAATAACTCTCGATAAAATCACAGCCCTGACACTATAAGAAATGGTTGATAAATCAAGCTAAAAGTAAAGGACTACTTTCTGTTGGATTGAGAAGTCGTCAAGTTTTCGTAACACCACTATCAATGTTAGGAGAAAGCTATGCAAGTCACTCACGATCATTCGGTAGAGAAATTCCAGCAGCATCAGCAAAATATTGCCATCTCCGCCACCTTTACAGCAGAACCAATCGAAGAGTCTCTTGCCATTTGGATGCAAGAGTTGAATATTCCGTCTGCAATTCAGTTTGCTCCCTACAACCAGATCTTCCAACAGCTGCTCGATCCCTCCAGCCTGCTTTCCCAAAATCAACATGGGATCAACATTGTTCTATTGCGATTTGAAGATTGGCGCAGAACCGAGGATGGCTCCTATACAGAAGTGATCTCTCCTGAAGAGATGGAACGAAATGTACAGGAGCTAGTGATGGCGTTGAAGTCTGCGGCGTCCCGATCGGCATCACTTCAAATAGTTTGCTTTTGTCCAGCCTCTCCCGCAGCTAGAGCTGATGCTAGCTTGATGACATTCTTCCAACAGATGCAAGATCTGATGGAGTTAGAATTAAGCAACGTATCTGGTTTACACTTGCTCAGTTCTCAAGACCTGAATAAGTATCCAGTTGAAGACTACTACGATCTTCAAGGAGACAGGATAGGTCATATTCCCTTCACACCCTTGTTTTTTACAGCTCTTGGCACTGCACTAGCACGGAAGATCTATGGGCTCAAGAGTAAACCCAGCAAGGTTATTGTCCTTGATTGCGATAACACTCTCTGGAAGGG
>JAFAVL010000453.1 GCA_019242465.1 Chroococcidiopsidaceae cyanobacterium CP_BM_RX_35
TGTTCAAGAAAGGGCAAATTGAAAAAGTTGGGAAAGGAGCCGTCAGAGAACGGATTGAATTCATAGCTGAAATTTTTGGAGTGGCTGCATAAGCAATTCCTTCTTCAAGGAACTTTCTGCCCTCAACAACTTTTTGCAACACAGCCATTTGGTGTGCCTTGAAACCAGAAATATTGCGAAAAAACTTAAAGAATCAGCTCAAAACAGATCTTTTTGCCTCGTTGAATGCTCCATTGAACCTTATTGGTCAAGATTGAGGATCACTTTTCAGCAAACCCGCAACCAGTTGTTCGCCTAATAACCGCCTTGTAATCTCCAGACCGATGCCTCTCGATGCACCCGTCACGATCGCCGCACGCGGCGTGTTAAAGCGCCCTCCAGTACGTCTCCAGCCATCGATTGAAGCCGGTAGTTTGCGGGTACTCTTGTTTCACTGCGTCTAAATCGACGTGATAACCGTGCGTTTCAAACCAGCGGAACATTACCGTCATCCCATGGCCGGCCTGCTTTTCAAATTCGTTCCAGGGGACCTGCATATATTGCACAGGCTTGGCGGCAGCGCGGCTTAGCGCCTCCGCGATTCCCTGCATGGAGAGTTCATCACCCGCTAGAGAGAACGTTCGGTTGCGCCATTTGCCTTCGTGTTCAAAGGCGAGCGCGATAAATGCTCCAATATCCTCCAGGGCTACCATCTGCAGCTTCGTCGTCGGACTGAGTGGGAGGGGGATGCGGCCTTCCTGGATCGGCGCCCCGAATATGGTCTGCCAGTTTTCCATGAAGAAAACCGGCCGGAAGATGGTGTAATCGAGACCGCTGGAGCGAAGATGCTCTTCTATCTTCCCCTTGCTTTCGAAGTGAGCGATTCCGGTTTGTTCATCCGCCGAGCCGACGGAACTGTAAACAAACCGGCTGACGCCCTGCCGGTTGGCGGCTTCAATGAGCGCCAGCCCCTGCCTGATTTCACCAGCGGCATCCTCCGTATACCGCTGAACTGAGTACACGCCGTAGACACCGTCCAAGGCAGGCGAAAGGCTGTCCGGGTCGTCAAGACTTCCGTGAAATACCTCTTCTCCGGCACCCATTAGCTGACGTGCTTTGTCTGAGTCCGGGTTGCGAACGAGGGCGCGCAACTTGAATCCTCGCTTGCGCAAATGCCGGTACGCGGCGCCACCCTGCTGTCCGGTGGCCCCGGTAACCAGGATTGTTCTCTGGCTGTTCTTTGACATGCGGCTAACTCCTCCCTAAATGACTGCAAATTGAGAAATGCCCGATGGCGCAACGCGAGCTTCTGTTGTTACCTCGTCTAGTTTGTTCTGCACCGCCAAGACTGCTGGAAGGGGACGCCACAGTACGGTCATCTCCTGTATCAAGCCTGCTTCGTTAAGGAGCCAGTAATCCACACCGTCTAACGAGTAGCCCCCGACCGTCACCCGGAAGAATTCAGACACATGCTGAGGACCCTGCATCATTTCCAGAAAGTCGAATTTGTCGACTATGCTCAGGAGGGCTTCGACCACTGGTCTGATGGCCGCTTTCCCTTGGAACGGCTCGGCGACGAGCGGGGTGTTGAGGATCACGTCATCAGCCATGTGAGTTAGCATGACCTCTAGATCTTTGCGCTGCATTGCATCGGTGAAGGCGTGGAGATGGGTCAGATTCATAGATTCGTTCCTCCTTATTCAATAAAATTTCAGCCACAGGGTAAGCTACAATCACTTAATTGATTCTCTATCTTGACTAATCCTCTTGAAAAGAGCGTGCAAAGACAAATAGCCCACGATTACTGCCATTTATGGAACGGTTCTAATCGGCAATCCTGCTTATCAGGCAGAGCAAACCCTATGGCAGACCCGGAGCAGTCTGGATTCGCATGCTGTGCGAGACGTAGCCATAGATCAGTAGTATGCTCGACGGCAGCGATCCTACGGTCATGGCGTTGCTGGACAAGCAGTTGCTTAGGCGCTGACAAGCCTAGTAGTTCGTGCTAAAGCAACTGTAAAATCAGCAACGCCAATTATGAAGCCTTTAATCACCGTTTCTAAGTGCTAAATCGCTGCTGAAGATGTGCCTCTGAGGGATATTTCAATGGCAAGAATCTGCCGGATTTAGTCATGGAAGCGTAATGGATTAGCATGATTTATATTACATCGAAGTATATTCCTGCTGAGTGCTTCTATTATTGAGAATCAAGCGCTTGCAACTCTTCTTTCTTCGTTGCTGATTCTCATTAAGCTCTCTGCTTCAAAATGCATACTACAAATCATGCTAATTTATTACACTTCCTTTAGTCATCCACTGTTCTGCAATTTCCCAGGTCGGCAGTTCTGAACTGTCTTGGTGCCAGTGTACAGTAGAGGCTTCATCAGCCCACTCAACGAGTTTCGTCATCGCTTCACGGTGATCACCTGCCAGCATAAAAGCCTGCATTGAGGCTTCATCCTCCCAAGCGGTGAGAGTCCAGAAGGCTGTTTGGGTTTGCTCTCGTGTGGTCGTATGCAGGTTGCCAGGGGCATATTCTGCCTGAGATAAGCTGCGATCACCATACTCTAGGAAATCTGGAAGATAATCGAGCGATCGTAACCGTAACCGAGTCACTGAAATCAGTGTCATGACGCTTCTCCTGATTGTCATCATTCCGATAGCGCGAGATGTCCGACCGTTGATCGAAAGACATCATCGGGATCGTATTTCCGCTTCAGGTCAAGCAACCGCTGATAGTTCGACCCAAAAGCAAGCGGAACACGATCCTGCTCTTTCTCATCCAGAAGATTGATATATCCCCCTTTGAAAGCGTATGGTGCAAGTGCTTGTGAAATGTTCTGTGACCATTCGATATGTCGCTGCGCTTCGTCTTGTGACTGGGGTTCCCAGGCTGCGATTATCTGAACCATCAGATGATCCTGACGCAGCGCAAAAGCTGTCTTCGATGCACCCACACGACTCGCGGCTCCATGAAAGTGACTCATCAAGATCATCGAAAATGGGGAAGTAAATGGCATTCCCTGTTCGATCAGCACCTCGATTGTCTCAGTCTGGAGACCCCTAAGCGACTGGGTTTGAACATGGTAGTGGCGACCTTTCGGTGCGGTTGCATCCAGCTCATAAATCAGTGCATTATATGTGACAGCTTGCACCTGCTCGACTAGCGGCTGGCCAAGGGTGCGTAGGGGTATAATTGCCTGCTCACCTGCTTCGGTTGCACCACAATAGGTCGGTGAGAGAAAGAGAACGGTCTGACCATTGGGTGTCTGAAAGAACCCAGACGAAATTGTCAATTCATCGGGGGCGGTGGCGATGAACTCGTTAAAACGGTGTAACACTTCTCTGGCTTGATCCAGAGGATACAGTAGCCTACCCGATAATACTGTCGTGAGTGGATGCAGGCGATACTCTAGAGAAACCACAACTCCAAAGTTGCCACCGCCTCCGCGCAGTCCCCAAAGCAAGTCTGAATGTTCCTCGGCGTTTGCGGTTACAAGCTGTCCGTCGGCAGTCACTACTTGTGCTGACAGCAGGTTATCAGCACCCAGCCCATAAGCACCTGTCAGAGTACCATAGCCTCCTCCCAAGGTAAAGCCGGACATTCCCACACTGGAGATGGTTCCCGTGACTGTCGCCAACCCATATTTCTCTGCTGCCTCCATGAGGTCGCCCGCCGTTGCTCCACCTTGAATTCGGGCTGTGCGCGTGACTGGATCAATCGTGACAGCTCTCATCTGGGAACAATCGATCATGATTCCATTCTCAACTAGAGCGCGTCCGGCAAAATCGTGTCCTCCCCCTCGAACCGAGAGTGGCAGCCCATGCGATCGTGTCCAGCAAATCGTATGAATAACATCTTGCACAGTGAGACAACGAGCGATCGCGGCGGGTTGGGTCTTCACCTTGCCATTCCAGAGTTGGCGCACCTGTTCATAGGCGGCATCTTGAGGAAGCAGAAGCCGACCTGTGAGCAGTGCTGCAAGATCGTTGAAAAAAGTACTGCTCTGTCGATATATCGTTGTCATAGTTTCTCCCTTTCAGGTTGTAAATCGAATAACTAAACGGGCAGATTGCTGAAAGAAAAGCTTGACGACGCTGCTCAGCTCTCGTCGCGCATATCATCGCCCTCGAAGGGAAAGCCCAAAGCCAGTCAGAAGCGTGGGAGAGGAGTGTTCTCCTCCCGGTTAAGGTCAACCTTCTTTGAACGTAGCTTTCCTCCTGCTTGCTTTACGCTGCATCCTCTGCATTATGTGGATTGAAAGCTTGCTGCAAATTTTGTGTGCCGCCCCACGCCTCGATCGCGGACATCGGGTCGGTGCTGGCTGCATTAGATTCTCCTTGTTCTATCTACCTGAAGTGTACTGAGTTCCAATGCTCAACTTCTTTCAGATTCTTACAGCGATTTGTCAGATTCTTATGAGGTTAGCGAACCTGCTTTGGGGTCATTCCAGTGAATCGCTTGAACTGTTGCGTCAAATGGCTTTGGCTGGAGAAACCGACTTGTAAGGCAATGTCTGCAATCGCCAAATCCGTTTTCGTCAGCATCACTTTTGCTCGTTCCACTCGCTGTTGAATCACATACTGATGTGGAGAAATTCCGATTGCCCGTTTGAATAAACTGGCAAAGTAAGTCGGGCTGATATTGATCACATCGGCAATTTCCACCAGCGATAAATCTCGATCGAGGTGCGTGTGAATGTAGTCGATCGCTTGCTGCAACTGATTACGAGTTAAGCTTCTGTTTTCAGATGTAATGGTCTGCGTGACAGTTGAATAGTGTCGCAAGAGATGAATGATTAACACTTGGGTCAATGATTCGATATACAATTGACCCATCATGCCACCTGACTTTAACTCAGCTAAAAGGAGTCTAGCGATACATTGCAGGTCTAGATCCGGTTTAGCGAAACAGTTCACGAGGTCGAGCTGGTTTTGATCAAGCTCGAAGGCTTCGGCGGCTTGCCCAATCGATTCTGGTGTCAAGTAAATGTGTAGTGATTGACGGTAAATATCGTCACCCTGACAGCGCCAGTAGGTTGGTTGTCCAGCAGGAACAAAGATGCTGTCACCCCTTTGAACGGTTAAATCATGCAGGCGATCGTCACGCTTCTGAGCCAAACGAACGGGATGTCCTAGGGGTAAGTTGAACCAATGGTCTGATATGCCAGGAAGTTCAACTTCACCTGGAGTTGTAGGATATTGATACTCCTCAACCAAGATGCCACTCCAGTTCATCTGCCGACTGGATAACACCAGAGTTTTATTCATCCGTTGGTTGAGTTCGATCGGGTTAATAAGGTTGCTTTTCATCGGTTTTATTTTTAGCATTTGACTCATCCATTCCAAGACTCGCTCCTCAGTACTGCCCGTAGCCAGTAAGCAATCTGGGTGAGGGTCGTCTTGTACTGGGGGAACCGTTTTACTGTTGCAATGACCGATTACGCCGCTTCGCTGATTCTTCCCACACTGGCGGAACGTTTAGAGGAAATAGCAACCCAGCATTAATATCCGGGTTAAACCTCGTACCAACATTAATTCACCTAAGTTATTAAATGCTGGAGAAATTGAGTTTGCGATCGGGTTATTTCCTAATCCACCCGAACGATTACGAGCAGAAGTTAGGGAACAAGATCACCCCAATTTGAATATGTTGCTCCGGTGGAATTGTAGCAGCGGAAAATTGCCTGGGATTGCCTCCAATTAAATGATGCCAATTTGACTTGATGATATTTAATTAATCAACGTCTAGACGATCGTCCATTTGATCCGCTACCACATTGCCAATCAAAATGGAATGATGGATCTCTGTCGCTTCATCCGCCGGAAACATGCACTCAATACGCAGTTCTTGTGCCGCGATCGTTTGTGGGGTGCCAACCGTTGTGACCATCGAAAAATAATTCAACACTTTGTTGTCCTTGACAAAGCTCA
>JAFAVL010000767.1 GCA_019242465.1 Chroococcidiopsidaceae cyanobacterium CP_BM_RX_35
TCTGCACCACTCAAATTTGCACCACTCAGATGTGACCAGCTTAAGTCTGCTTCCGTCAAGTTGGCTCTCGTCAGCTCTGCCCGCTCCAGATTTGCACCTCGCAAGCCTGTCAAAGTCATATTAGCCTCAATCAGATTTGTCCGATATAGGTTGACCCCAGTTAAATTTGCTCCACTTAGATTGACCCGGCTTAAGTTAGCTTGACTCAAGTTTGCCCCATCTAAGTTTGCTCTACTTAGCTGTGCTTCCGTTAGGTTGGCTTTGAATAGTTCTGCTCGCTCCAGATTTGCACTACAAAGGTCTGCCAAAATCAATTTTGTCTCACTCAAATCTGCCCGATAAAAGTTGACCTCAGTCAGATTGGCTCCACTCAGGTTGGCTCCGCTCAGCTTGACTCCACTCAGGTCGGCTCCACTCAGGTTGGCTCCACTCAGATTTACCCCATCAAGATTAGCCCTTCTCAGGTTAGCCTGACACAAAATTGCCTTCCTTAAAGTTGCTCTCCACAAAGTTACTCCACTCATATCCGCGTTGGTTAGATTAGCCTCGTCTAGATCGGCTCCAGCCAGATGGGCTCCAGCCAGACGGGCTCTCATTAAGTTAGCTTGCCTTATGACTGCACCATTCAGGTCTACCCCAACTAGATATGCCCCACTGAGATCGACACCGCTCAGGTTGGTCTTCTTCAAATTTGCGCCACTCAGATCAACTGCACCTAGATGCACTGCACTCAGGTCTGTAGTTTGAAAATTCCTCTCTCCTGCTGTATAGCGTCTCAGGAGTTCTTTGGCATCCATAGTCTCTGCCTCAACAACACTCCGTTGAGCTGAAACCTTCAGCTCAACGATTTTTTATATTCGCCCTCTCCTACCCTGGCTCACAAATGTCTGGGATCCCCACCTGCAGGTTCTGATCA
Source organism: Chroococcidiopsidaceae cyanobacterium CP_BM_RX_35 (assembly GCA_019242465.1). The sequence continues at coordinate 917 of JAFAVL010000767.1, forward strand.
ACTACACACACCGGATAGGTAAGCAAAGGCTTAAGCTGCTGGCGCAGATAAGGTAGGCTACCTAATGGATAGACCTTGCGAGGGTAGAGATTCTCTCCGGTACAGATGTCATATTGAAAGTGGTGCCAGGGGCAGTCCAGTACCCCTTGCCAGACTTTACCCCCTGTTAATGGCAAGTTTTGGTGCCCACATAAACCCTGGAGAGCATAGAAACTCCCTTTATCGTTCACCAAGAGAATTAGGCACTGCCTCACCTGAATCGTAAGTGTCTGCCCTGGCGGAATCTCCTCAGCCCTCGCTACTGTTACATACGATATTGCCTCTTGTGATTTCATTAGGTGACTCCACTGCTCTGCCAAAAAAATTATGAAAGGCTATGGCAGCGGGCAAGGTCCGCTGCCACAATCCACCCACTCCCCAAATCAAGCTTGTGACACGACTACTTACAATCCGGTATTAACTACCTTGCCGCAATTAAACTTCAATCTGATAAGATGAAATCGACAATACTTACTTGCCGTTATGGCTGTTGGGGACTGTCATAAACTGAGAAGTATAGGGTGACTCACCAGGTCCGCCGCGACGGAAGTGACCAGAAGGTCCCTCACCCAAAAACTCGCTAAACCAGGCTTCATGCTCTACTTCTTCGTTGAGGATTGCCAGGGATAATTCGTAGGTGCGATGATCCTTGCCAAATGTCATATTGCAAATTTCCGTGTAGACACGGATGGCACACCGCTCTGCTTCTACCAAAACATGCAATAGTTGTTTGATATCTCGTGGATTTTCTGGCAGGTAGGCATCGGCACAGGCAGCATTGTTGGCAAAGTCACGGATGTCTCGCGGGATTTCACCACCCAATTCGTAGATGCGGGGAATCAAGGCTTCAAAGTGGTTGCGGTCTTCTATGCGGGCATCCTCAATGATCTCTTTCAGCCCTTCCCCCTCAAAGCCAATGGCATTGACCCGTAGGATAGTGTAGTAGTAGTAGGTTGTGAATTCAGCTGATGCGGCACGTACGAGCTTGGCAATTAGCTCTTTTACATTAATGCCAGCCTGCTCCACCATTTGCAATGCGACTTTAGCCATGATGGAACCTCCTAAATTTGTTTCAACGGATTTTAAGTGAATTTATTAAACAGCTGAGTAGTTAATATTGTTTTTGCAAACAGTTCTAATACCACCAGCTTTACCTGTATTTCAGTCCGTGAATAACGATTACTGACGGCTATCACTCCATTCAGCCATCAAACGGAAAGCCCAGATGCTCAATGCAGCTCCTATTACAAGTCCTAACCACGAGCCCCAGAACGGAACGGCAACTGTCCCAATTTGAAACGACCAGTGATTAAACAGTCTGACGATATGCAGTACAGAAACTAAAGCAAAAATAGCTGCTGAAATCAGGAAATATACTTTCGCACTCATTTCTAAATCCTCCCTTTTTCCTCGGTTGGGAAATACGGGCGTCTGATAGCGACTTATACCTTAATCTTGTACCAAGCAAAAAGAATCTTGCCTAAGAATGTAATCTTTGAAACAAATCGTCATCTCTATGTCCCCACGCGATGTGCAACGAGTACATCATGCGTGCTCAGAATGCTTATCGTGCAGCCGTCTGCTGAATGAGCAGTGGATCAGCTGACCAGGGGAATTATCCGAAATCTTAAATAGTGCATTGCCGGATTAATAAATTGATACGACTTGTTTGTCCTCAAACAGTTTTTGCAACATAACCACATTTTTCTTGGCATCGCCGAATAGCATGCGGGTATTGTGCTTATAAAATAGGGGATTCTCAACTCCAGCGTAACCACTGGCCATGCTACGCTTCATCACCACTACAGTGTTGGATTTCCAAACCTCCATTACTGGCATGCCAGCGATCGGGCTGTTTGGGTCTTCCAACGCGCTCGGGTTAACAGTATCGTTAGCACCAATCACAAGCACTACATCCGTTTTAGGGAAGTCCTCATTAATCTCATCCATTTCCAGGACAATGTCGTACGGCACATTAGCCTCAGCCAGGAGGACATTCATGTGTCCAGGCATGCGACCAGCTACCGGATGGATGCCAAAGCGAACCCGTATGCCGTGATCGCGCAGGAACTTCGCGACCTCCGACACGGGATGCTGGGCTTGGGCCACTGCCATGCCAAAGCCAGGGACGATGACGACGCTCTTGGCACTGCGCAGGAGCTCAAAAGTCTCCTCAATCGTAGTCGAAGTGACTTCTCCTGCAGGCCGAGCGCCGCCTTCGGCTGCGATGTTCGTCTCCGCACCAAAGCCACCCAGGATCACGCTGATGAATGAACGGTTCATTGCCTTGCACATGATGTAGCTGAGGATTGCACCACTACTACCCACCAGCGCGCCCGTGATAATCAGCAGATCGTTTGATAGCATGAAGCCAGCGGCGGCGGCTGCCCAGCCGGAGTAGCTATTAAGCATTGAGATCACAACCGGCATGTCGGCACCACCGATTGCCATTACCAGATGAACGCCTAAGACCGAAGCGATTGCGGTCATAATCAACAGCGGTTGCAGTCCACTGGGAGCTGCAGTTCCCAGGAATTGGGCGCCAAGCCAGACTGAAACCCCAACCATGCCTATGTTCAGCAAGTGACGCGCTGGCAGAAGTACAGGTTTACTGCTGATGATGCCCCGCAGTTTACCAAAAGCGATCACTGACCCTGTAAAGGTCACAGCACCGATGAACACACCTATAAAGACTTCAACCTGGTGAATCGTGACCTCAACTCCGGTCAAAGATTGCTCCGGTTGGAGATAATTGGCAATGCCCACCAGAATTGCCGCAGCACCAACAAAGCTATGCAGAACAGCTACTAGTTCCGGCATCGATGTCATTGCCACACGAGAGGCTACAATCGCACCGATAACGGCTCCTGGTAGGACGACTGCTCCCAGTGTAACGTATTGCGTCACCCCAAGAGAGAGCGCGGTAGCAACGAAAGCGATAAGCATGCCAATGATGCCGTAAACGTTACCTTTGCGAGCGGTTTCCCGATCGGACAAACCTCCCAGGCTAAGAATGAATAAAGCGCTAGCCACAATATAAGCAACTGTCAGCAGGTTATTTGACATAATCTCCTTCTACTTTTGGAACATCTTGAGCATGCGTTGGGTAACCAGGAAGCCACCAGAAATGTTGATCGTCCCGACCAAGATGGCGATCGCACCAAGGATGGTGGTAGGTGAACTTGGTGACCCAGAGATTTGGAGCATGCCACCAATGATGATGATTCCGCTAATCGCATTGGTGACACTCATGAGTGGCGTGTGCAGCGCAGGCTTCACGTTCCAGATAACTTGCCAGCCAACGAAGCAGGCTAGGACAAATACAGTGAAGTGCGATAGGAACGAAGCAGGCGCACCGATACCGATACCAACAAGGGCTAAACCAGCCAGCAGCAGCCATAGTAGACCAGTGCTGTCTTTCGCGTCTTTAGGCGCCTCGACTACCTTGTTAGATAGCAGGCTAACACTCCCCTTTGAGTCCTCGGACGCCTCAACCTTATTAGATCTAGCCATAGCAGACTGCTGTTGTGCAGGCTTGGGCTGCTCCGGTAATGCACTGGGCTTGGGTGGGGGCCAGGTAATATCGCCAGCATGAAGTACCAGGGCACCCCGGATAACCTCATTTTCGAGATCGACCTTGTAGTTGTCAGCCCCACCCATGTCGTTGAGGAGATGGCAAAGATTGGTGCCATAAAGCTGGCTTGCCTGTTGAGCCATCCGACTAGGTAGGTCAGTAAGACCTACAATCGTCACCCCCCTGTAGCGGTAGACCTCACTGGGGCGAGTACAGGCACAATTCCCGCCCTGCTCCGCAGCCATATCGACAATGACCGACCCATCCTTCATGCTTTCAACCATTTCCTGAGTGATTAGCAGAGGTGCTTCTTTGCCTGGGATCAACGCCGTCGTAATGATAATGTCAACCTCTTTAGCCTGGGCAGCAAACAGAGCCATCTCGGCCTTGATAAACTCGTCACTCATCACCTTGGCGTAGCCACCCTCACCCGTGCCATCCTCTGCGAAGTTGAGTTCGAGAAACTCTGCGCCCAAGCTCTG
>JAFAVL010000777.1 GCA_019242465.1 Chroococcidiopsidaceae cyanobacterium CP_BM_RX_35
AGAGCGGAAACACCAAATAGAAGTAGAAGAGAGTCGGCAGCGAGCGCAGCAGGATTTCCTGACACACATAGACAACGCCCTCAAGGGTGAATCAGTGGAGTGGGACCGTCAAGACCGCCAGCGCTTAGAAGCATTAGAGCGGTACGCTGTTGTCATTGTAGAAGGAGTGCGAACAGGGAATCAAGACTCATTCGCTCGCTCCTATCCCCCTCCAGCTCCCGTTCTGGAAACCCTGACGCTGTTAGGACGCCCTGGAACTCCTCAAGCAGCCTTTCAATTGCTGGTAGATATAGGTCTGTGGAGTCCCCACGAGAATCTGTTTCTGCGACGCAGCCAAATCCCGGTTCAGTTCCCTAATAAGGTATTAGAAGTGGCGCAGCAGCGGTTAGACTCCCCGCCCCCTGACCTGGACGTTTCATACCGCCTGGATCTAACTCATCTCAAGGTCTACACGATTGACGATGAGAGTACGAGCGAGATTGATGATGGAATAAGTTGTGAATTGCTGGCGGATGGACGGCAACAGCTCTGGATACACATTGCTGACCCTACGCGTTGGCTACTACCAGAGGATGAATTAGATCTGGAAGCGCGGCGGCGCGGCACAACAGTCTACTTGCCAACAGGGATGGTGCCAATGTTTCCACCAATGTTGGCAACAGGTCCAATGAGTCTGGTGCAAGGTCAGACATGCTGCGCTCTGAGTTTTGGCGTGGTTTTGGATGCCTCAGGAGCAGTCCAGGATTATAGTATCCGTGCCAGTTTAATTAAGCCAACCTATCGTCTAACCTACGAAGATGTGGATGAGATGCTGGAGTTGGGGGTACAGGCAGAGCCAGAAATTGCCGTGATCGCAACCTTGGCGCAACGTCGCTATGACTGGCGGCACTCCCAAGGAGCGATTAGTATCCACCTGCCGGAGGCAATGATTAAAGTCCACAACGACGAGATTGCTATCCGGGTGCTAGATGACTCTTTGGCGCGAAAGTTAGTTGCAGAAATGATGATTTTGGCAGGTGAGGTGGCTGGACGGTACGGTCAAGCCTATAGCATCGCCCTACCCTTTCGAGGGCAGCCTCAGCCGGAATTGCCACCTGAGGAAGAGCTGCTGCAACTACCTGCTGGTCACGTTCGTGCTTGTGCGATGCGTCGGTGTATGCCCAAAAGCGAAATGAGTATTTCTCCTGCTCGTCATGCTGGTTTGGGCTTAGATACCTACACACAGGCTACCTCTCCCATCCGTCGCTACAGCGATCTCCTCACACACTTTCAACTCAAAGCCCACCTGCGCGGTGAAGATCCCCCGTTCTCAGCTGATCAGCTTAAAGAAGTGATGATGAGTGTCACCACAGCTTCTCAAGAAGTGACTTTGGTAGAACGGCAGACTAATCGATACTGGGGATTAGAATATCTTCGTCGGCATGCCGACGAAGCATGGCAAGCGTTAATGCTGATGTGGCTTAGAGAAGATAGCCGTTTGGGACTCATCTTAATTGAAGATTTGGGACTACAGCTGCCAATGCCCTTCAAACGAGCTGTGGCACTAGGAGAACAAATTATAGTCAAAGTCACATACGTTGACCCTCGTCAAGACGTACTTCAGTTTCAAGAAATGACTTGTTTAGGCGCAGTGTCTTGAGTCTAGTTAATCAAGAGGCAGGGTGCATGGGCGCAGGGGAGAGACCCTATGTATAAATTTGCACACGCTTGAATATTGACGCCTCGCACTGAGAGCTGCTAAATTTGGGGGTCTGTGACCACATGGTGTGGAGATATTTCTTCTTTCTCCCCTGCTCTTCTGCCCCCTTGCTTCTTTGGAAGTTGCTCAAATACCAGCACCATCTAGAAACTGCTGAATTGCTTGATCTCTAAGGCGACAGCTAGAAGCGACCTGGGTAGAGCCATCTAGTGAAGTAACAGCTCTTGATTCTGAGTGAATTAAGATAGGAGGGGAAGCCTGGTGTTGCTGTAACGTCTCTATCTGCTGCTCTAGCGACTCAATCCGGTCCACTAAAGCCCGAATGACCTCAGCCTCTGAATCAGGTAGGCTACCATGCTCTAGGGGGTTGACCCGCACTCCAGAACGGTAAATAATGCGACCCGGTACACCTACCACGGTACAGTCAGAAGGGACATTGCGCAGCACAACTGATCCGGCACCAATCCGAACATTATTGCCAATCTGAATATTGCCTAGGACTTTAGCGCCCGCCCCGACTACCACATTGTCCCCTAGAGTAGGATGGCGCTTGCCACACTCTTTCCCAGTTCCTCCCAGGGTGACACCCTGATAAATCAAGGCATAGTCTCCTACAATCGCTGTTTCCCCAATGACTACCCCCATACCATGGTCCACAAAAAAACCCCTGCCGATAACCGCACCAGGGTGAATCTCAATTCCCGTCAGAAACCGAGCCAATTGAGAAATTAATCGAGGAATCAAGGGCAGACCAAACTTATGCAGCTTGTGAGCGAACCTGTGGAACAGGAGCGCTTGCAGACCAGGATAGCAAAATAAGACCTCCAGCCAGTTGCGGGCAGCTGGGTCGCGCTCAAAGATGATGCGAAAATCAGCAAGCAGTGTAGGTAGCACGAGTTCTACTTGGGGCTAAACACTCCATTATCTATCTTAACGCCCATCTCCACTACGATGAACCACTAAAATTGAAGAATATACCGCCATTAAGCAATCCCTTCTCGCTGCCGTAACTACTTATTGTGAGCGATTGCAGGCGGCTGAAGAAGGGTTCTCCCAACACTTTCAGCAGTTTAAGGATAGGTAACTGGCGTTCTAAAATCCCCTGACTTGCTTTCCAGTCGAGGTATAAATAGCCCTTATTTGGTTGGGGAATGGGTTTAATGCTAGCCTGAAATTCCCGACTGTCAAGCAAGGAATGGCTTTGAGATGCCTTGAGCTTGCTCGACGACGGAACGTTGAGTACTGCATTCATTGCTTCAACAGAGGTCGTCAGAATTTCATAATTCCCTACTGCAGCGTGAACTCCGTGCACCTTTGCTTTAAGCGTGATGGATGCTGTGTCTGAATTAGGGGAGGTAGCAGGTGCGGTAGTTAATTGCGTCCAAGCGGAGATTTTTTGCTCTCCCAGATTCAGGGAGCTAATACTGAGTCCTTGCTCTTTAGCAAGTTCGTCCAAATGCGCAACACCAGCTGTAGCAGCATCCGACTTTTCTACAACAAACACCCAGTCAGGAGCCATTTGTTCTGAGTTAGGCAGCAATCCTAAGGCATATTCCCCTTGTACCCAGCTAAAAATATCCTGTGACAAGTCTATACCCCAACGTGTCTGTAGTGCTGCTAAAGGTTGGCTCACCAATCGGGAGACAATCTCGGAGTCTGAACCCAATATCCCAGTTGAAATCTGTGTCCACAGTTGGTTCAAATTAGTATTTCCCAAACGGTTCAACTCTGAGCCAGAAATTGCTAAGCTAACTGCCGAGGGAACATACTGCAGCGCCTTGGCTGGTTGGGACAAATCAGCGGCGGGAGGGGCAGCATCCTCCTGGGTAGCGGCAGTCGTGAGTAAGGTCGTTTTAGCCGCGAATCCCTGGGAAGTCAGTTCTAAACCAATGAGCTGACTCTGAAATATTTCTCCATCAGGTTGGTTGCTAAGTATTGAGGATGAAGCAGCAAGATTTAGGAAAGCCATGCCAATCCGTCGAGTTGGCAACAAAGTCAGGGCTTGCTGGTATTGGCTAGAACTGCTCAAGCCGAGATCGGGAGCTTGGACGTTGTTAATTGCCTCCCGTAGTACGTTGGGATGGTTGGCAAACAGGACGAAGCGATCGCCTACCACAGCTCCAGACAGCCCTTTAAGTTCTTTTGTGTCTGACTGAGATTGGGGCGGGTCATAAATCAGCTTGACACCTTTATATTGTTCGGTTCCTAACTCCGTGCCAGCAATCGCTCGTTTGGCAAACAGTGCCTGGAGGAATTCGCGGCTTTTGTTAGAGTCGGTTGTTGAGAGAGCCATGAGATACCCTGGTTGCCTCCCATTCTCGGCATTACGGTCCATATCTGGACTCGTGATCGCTAGAGTAATTTCGTTCCCTAACCAGGGTTGAAGATCGCGTTGATATTCCAAACCAGTGCTAGCCAGCAAGTTTGTCTTTAGCTGGTTCAGCGAACGCTGCTTCCTGCTTAAACGGTCTGGGTTCACTAGTAAAGACACCATAGCTGGTGCCTGTTTTGGCACGAACATAGCAGCGGCTGGAGTCGCCTGGTTGCCGCCTTGAAATCGGGTAAGTGGACTTCCTTGCCCTAACAATTGACAGCCACTGATACCCGTCAACAGCAGCACGACGACACCGGCTGCCAGAAAGTAAAAGAATGAGCGTCGCTTCATAAGATTTTGCCCTGGCTGCATTCGACAATACCGCGCAAGTGCCTTAACTTTCAAGAGCTTCAAGGATATCATTAGTCATGATGCACGAAATCAAATATCATGTCAGCGCAATTTTTTAGTCAACCTATCCCTCAAAGTTCCGCTCTTAGCGGCTCCAGCGGCGCGCTCCCGCAAGCTCAAATTAGCGTTGAGGAACTCGCTCAACGCTTGCAAACGGGTGACTCAAAGGAGCTTCAGTTGCTGGATGTGCGGGAACCAGAGGAAGTGGTGATCGCCCAGTTGGCAGGCTTTGAAAACCTACCCCTGAGTCAATTTGCTGACTGGGCTACAGCGATCACCACCCGCTTTAACCCAGAGACTGAAACACTAGCGCTCTGCCATCACGGCATTCGCTCTGCCCAGATGTGCCAGTGGTTACGGACTCAAGGATTCAAGAATGTTAAAAATATCGCTGGTGGTATTGATGCCTATTCAGTTCAAGTCGATCCCACTATTCCGCGATATTAATTGCCATCCCTACTCAGAAGTGCTATTCAGCCACTAAGGATTTTGTTATCTTATATAAACTCAACGCTCTGCCGGAGGCAGCTCCTTAGCTTACGTTGAGCAAGCTAAATTTAATTTCTTCTAGCGTCATACCAAGATTTTTTAAAGCCCAACTGAATTTCGCCTCTGCAACCGACTATGCAAGTGCAGCTTAATACTCGGCAACAGCAAATCCTTTGGGCGACGGTGCGCCATTACATTGCCACCGCCGAACCAGTAGGTTCAAAAGCTCTGGTAGAAGAGTACAACCTTCGTGTCAGTCCCGCCACCATTCGCAATGCCATGGGCGTGCTAGAAAAGGTAGGACTACTCTATCAACCCCATACCTCAGCTGGTAGGGTGCCTTCAGACTCTGGCTACCGAATTTATGTTGACCAGCTGCTTGTACCTTCTGACATCCTGACACGTCGGGTAGAACAGGTATTCCAAGATCAACTGAGATGGGAAGATTGGAGCATAGAAGCCATACTGCAAGGAGCCGCACAGATCCTTGCCACGGTCAGTGGCTGCATCAGCCTGATTACAATGCCTCAAACTAGTACAGCTCAATTACGACACCTACAGCTGGTACAGATCGATCCGGGGCGAGTAATGCTGATTGTAGTGACAGATGCTTATGAGACACGATCAGCGTTAATGCAGTTGCCGCAAGCAGATGACGAAACACCGCCCGATCCAGAAGTGGTAGAGCGGGAGTTACAAATTCTTTCTAACTTTTTAAATAGTCAGCTGCGGGGGCGCTCGATCTCTGAGTTGGCAGCGCTTGATTGGAGTCAGCTAGACCAAGAATTCCAACGCTATGGCGATTTTTTAAAAACATTTCTTGCAGATTTAACCCGTCGAACTCGACCACCCGCTGCCACGCAAATTATGATTCGTGGCGTTGCTGAGGTACTGCGCCAACCCGAATTTTCTGAGTTGCAGCAGGTGCAGACAATCATCCACATGTTGGAAGCAGAGCAAGAGCAACTGTGGCCTTTAATCTTTGAACAACAGTCAGAGGTGGAAGCCACACCAAGGCAACGGGTGACGGTACGGATTGGCGCAGAAAACCCGTTAGCACCAATCCGTACCTGTACGTTAATCTCTTCCACATACAAGCGAGGTACTTTACCAGTGGGAAGTGTGGGAGTGCTAGGACCAACTCGTATGGATTACGAGACAGCGATCGCTGTGGTAGAAGCTGCCGCCGATTACCTATCTGAGGCGTTGAGCGAGTTGAATTCATAATTAGATATATGGTTAGAAAAATTGGATTTTGGTTGCTGTGGCTGGGATTTGTCACCTATGCTTTTTTGCTGGCTCCTCCCGAGCAGCCCAATACATTTGAGCTGATTAAACATCTTTCCATTGGTCAGTGGGAAGGTGTCAATCCCCTCATAGTATCTCTATTCAATATCATGGGGGTTTGGCCGATGATTTACAGTTGCCTGCTGTTTATTGATGGCAGGGCGCAAAAAATATCGGCTTGGCCTTTTGCTACTTTTTCCTTTGGCGTAGGTGCTTTTGCTCTTTTGCCCTACTTAGCTCTGCGCGAACCAAATCCAGAGTTTCCAAAGGAAAAGAACGCTTTCCTGAAGTTGCTGGATTCGCGCTGGACTGGTATCGCTCTGACTATTGGCGCGGCGATTCTCGTTGCCTATGGGTTCAAGAACGGAGACTGGGGAAATTTCGTGCAACAGTGGCAAACTAGCCGCTTCATCCACGTCATGAGCCTAGATTTTTGTCTACTTTGCCTATTATTTCCTGCGCTATTAGGAGATGACATGGCGCGTCGAGGGCTGAAAAATCCTCAATTATTCTGGTCAGTAGCACTAATCCCGCTATTTGGTCCCCTGCTGTATCTATGTCTACGTCCACCTTTGCCTACTTCAGATACAAAAGTGGTTTCTAACCAGCAGCCAGCTCCTAACTAAGATCGAGGAAAGACGCATCTAGGATGTTCGCTGGAGGAATACGGCATGGTGGTTAATCATTTTCAAACCGAACAACAGCCTGACTCAACATTTAGACGTGCAGTTCCACCCTTGGAGAGCGGCGATCGGCTGACTCGCCCTGAGTTTGAGCGGCGCTATAACGCTATGCCTCATCTTAAAAAAGCCGAACTCATCGAAGGAGTTATCTACGTACCAGCTGCTTTAGGATTTAGGAGTCATGCTCAACCTCATGCAAATCTAATGATTTAGTTGGGGACATACAAAGTATCAACGGTGCTGGCAGTCCTGCAGCAAGGAGTAAAGTCGCTTGAGCATGAGGCGTTCGTGCAGTAGTTGTCAGCGCGATCGTAGAACTGCAGCTAGAGTTACTATCTATTTCAGCTAGTTTTTATGCTAGCAAAAGCATCAAAGTAGAACAGACTCAAATTGATCAAAGCCTAATTTAATGATGCTTTGAGAGCGAAACTTGCTAATTCCAATAACTTTATCAAGCCAAATCAGTAAGAGCTTCTCTTCACCGCTCTAAAGGACTATTTTCATATCTGCTAACGATAGCAAAAACAATAATTCACTTACGTGATAAACAGTTATTTTAAAACTATTCTTCTAGTAGAATTAGGTAACAAAAAATGCTGGAATAGCTGCTTTTATTAAATTTCAAATAACGCTGCGGTATGCTTCAAAACGTCTAAATCGAGCGGATGCACACCAGCTAGTAAAGTGCTTGTCAAGTCAGGCTCAGGACCAGGACTAGGGCAATTCACAGTTAATCTCTCCAGCATCCATAATACTACGGATCAAGGCATCATAAGTTCTAATTTGAAGATAAGGGACGTTTTTATTATGTCATGCTTTTAACCTTTGTTTTTTCTCATTAATCTTAAACTCTTTTTCTCTTCCAATAATCAAAATTCCTTTTGGCTCTGTGAATGTCGAGATGTCAAAAGCATCTCTGATCGTTTCTTGATTAGTAATGCAGTAGTCAATATATCTAGCAAGCTGATTTATACCTCTATTTGCTGAATCGCTGAATCTGAAGTCTCCATTTCTCATCCTCAATCCAAACATTCTCGTTAGCACCTTTCAGTTCCAAGCTCCACCATGTAATTCCATTTGAGTTATCCCCTGCCAACAAATAATCAGGTTTCAAACCTTTCGTTTGTGAGCTAACACGAGGACGAATAAGTTGTTGTGGTAGCTATGCACCGTGATGTCCTGTAGAAAAGAAAGTAGCTTGGATATCTCTCTTTGAACAACAACTCTAGTAAGCAGTAGAAGCGGATAGCTGCAACAGTGAGCAAAGATATTGTGAACTGCAAGACCATCGCTAAAGTTGAGAGCAAGCAGGTATGGTTGCTAGCATACTCTTAACAACTAGCTCAGCAGGTGTATGAAAATTAGAGCAATTATTCATCCAGCAGAGGAAGGCGGCTATTGGGCAGAGGTTCCCGCGCTTCCAGGCTGCGTTACTGAAGGAGACACAATGGAGGAGATGATGGCTAATTTGAAGGATGTCATTGAAGGTTGGCTCGACGTTGCCAATAATCGTGATGTGGTTGAATCAACCGCTCAAGTTGTCGAAATTGCTGTATGAAATCGATTTCTGGGATGAGTTGATTGCGATGGTAGAAGCTGAGCTTCGTCGTCAACATCGGGAGCGGCTAGAGGGTAAGTATAGGCGAGTGGAGCGAAAAGATGCGTAACAGAAGCGACAAGTGTCTCTAATGCTCAGGCTGGATGAAAGTAGAAAGCAGCTCCTAGAACTATATATGTAGCTAAGAGCAGTGCTCCTTCTAACCAGTTAGAGCGTCCGTCCAAACTCACTAAATTAGCAACTATAACAGCGATCGCTACAGCTACTACCTCAAAAGGATTGAAGTCTAGATTCATAGGTTGACCAATTGCAATTCCGGTCAGGACTAAAAGCGGAGCCACTAGCAATGCAGTTAATAGACTTGACCCAGTAGCAACTGAAACAGATAGACCCATATTGTTCTTGATTGCAACGCTAACCGCAGTGACATATTGATCTGCTCCACCCACTATGGGTAAAAGAATCACACCTGTGAATAGTGGAGTTAGTCCTAACCCTTTAGTTGCTTCCTCTACAACTCCAACAAAAATATCTGATTCAAAGGCAGTTGTAATAGTAGATACTGCTAAAACACCTATCCAAAACCAAAGATTTTGCTTGCGAGGACTTTGCTCAACTCCAGAAGTTTTCGGAGTTTCTGTCTCCAAATCTGCTATTCCCACATCATAAAGATAGCTATGGGTCTTTAAGGAAAATAGCAGCGTTAAACCATAGACTACAATTAATACTACCGCTACCGTCAGCGAGAGATTGCGAATTGCAGTTTCTTCAATCCCCTCTGAGGTGTAATTTACCATTGTGGGCAGAATGATTGCAATTGCTGCCAGAGTCATGGAGGAACCATTCACTCGCACCAAAACTGGTTGAAAATTTTGTTCTTTGTAGCGCAATCCTCCCAAAAGCATAGCAAGTCCCATCACTAGGAGTAAATTACTGATAATGCTGCCAGTGATACTTGCTTTAACAATGTCAACTAGACCTTCTTTAAGAGCAACTAAGGCAATAATTAGTTCAGTAGCGTTACCAAAGACCGCATTTAACAGACCGCCAATAGAAGGACCAGTAACTACAGCAATTTCTTCAGTGGCGGTGCTTAACCAGACAGCTAATGGAATGATGGCTAAACCAGATGTGATGAAAACTGTGAGTGTACCCCACTCTAAAAAGTTAGCGGCGAATGAAATAGGCACCAAGATTAATAGACCCAAAGAAATAATTGTCTTGATTGACATAGCAAGTTTTTGCTGAAGACTGTAGCGAATTAAAATATCTCCCACAGGCTGTCTGCTGGGGAATTCTTAGTTTTTCGGAAGAACTTGTGCTAATGCTTGACAAATGACCTGTCGTTGTTCAGCATCGTAACCCCAACGTTGTAAGAAGGCTTTGTAGTTGCCTTCTCCTGTAGCAGCACTTTCCCAAATCTGCTGGGAAAGCTCACCTACAGCAGGTAGTTGAACCAGTTGGATCAAATGAACTGTACGCGATCGCACTCTCTCTGAGTTCTGAGCCATTGCTTCATCTTGACGATGCGTAACTGCCATAGCAGCAGACATTGCCAAATTTTTCACCAAGAGTTCGGCAACAATCTCTGGAGATGACTGCAAGGCTCGCACAACCTCTGGGGAAGGATTATCTGCTAGCTCCTGCTCAGATGTCAGGTAGGTGACGAAAAAACCTCTGGCACCATTTTCGCTTTTCACTAATTGTGCGATCGCCGATTCAATCTCGTTTGGTTGCAGCTCTGCTGCTGCCATCTGTGACAGCAAAGACTGAGTTAGAGTGATCGCCTGATCAAACGTAATATTGGATGGAATGGCTTCACGAGAACCAAGCATGAATAGGGTGAGATTAACTTACTCGCTGAGTTTAACACTCCTTACAGGAACTCCCCTTCCTTGCAGCAGCTCCTCCTACCCTAAATTAGCTATAGGTTGCACAAGCAAACTCATGTAATGTGTGCAACAGACGGTACACCTCCTCAATTGTGTTGTAATGAACACATCCGATTCGTAAAAGCCCACCACTTGATTCAAGTCCCAACCGTTGGGTCAGGTTGAGTGCATAGAAGTTGCCATTCCAGGTGAAGATGCCGCGATCTCCCAACGCTTTTGCCAGCTCTTCCGGTTTATATCCGTCAATTCGAATAGCAACTGTTGGCGTGCGCCAATCAAAGCGATCCGAATTGGTAATGCCATAGACAGTCACACCTGGAATTTGTACCAAGTTTGGAATTAATTGTTCGGACAGTGATCGCTCATATTCTTGAATCGCTACCATTGCCACAACTAAGTTTTCCCGGCGATTTGTCACTTTAGGCGAAACGCGATGACCTAGTTTTGTTAGATAATCTACTGCTGAGATTAATCCGGCTAACCCTTCAAAATTTTGGGTACCTGTTTCCCAGCAAAATGGAACCTCTTCAGCAGCGGGACGTAGTTTGTAAGGACGCAATCGAGCTAGATGTTCGCGTTTACCGTAGAGAATGCCAACATGGGTGCCAAAGAATTTATAAGCGGAACAGACTAGGAAGTCGCAATCCAGCGTCTGCACATTGATTGGACCATGGGGCGCATAGTGAACAGCATCGATAAACACTAACGCATCAATCGCATGAGCCAGTCGTACGATCCTGCGCACATCGTTGATGGTTCCAACTGCATTGGAGGCATAGCCAACGGCTACCAGCTTTGTCCGCTCCCCGATCTGCCGCTGTAGATCTGCCATGTCCAGCGTGCAATCATCCCTGTGAATGTCCACTGTGCGAACAACGACCCCACGTTCCTCCAGCGCTAACCAAGGTGCCACGTTAGCATCATGGTCGAGGTTCGTCACCACTATTTCATCGCCTGGTTGCAGTTCACGCCCGATCGATCGACTGATGGCAAATGTAAGTGTTGTCATATTGGCACCAAACACCACCTCATCATGCTCACAGCCTAAAAAATCAGCGATCGCGTCTCGTGCTGTTGCCACCAAAGTATCTGTTCGCGCACTCGTAGCAAAAGCTCCATGCAAGTTGGCGTTTGACGTAGTTAGGTAGTCTGTGAACGCATCAATTACAGTCCTAGGAACCTGAGTACCACCAGGTCCATCTAAAAATACTACCGGATGACCATTCATTTCTTGTGAAAGCGCTGGGAATTGAGCACGGACCCACCCAAGGTCTAGAACAGTCATAGAAAGCTCCTCTATTTAGCTCCTAGATCGACCTACTCCTACTTGGTTTAGGAAATAGCCCTGGACATGTCATGACAAAAACATCTCTGCTTCCTTGCTCTGTGGCGGTTGCGTTAATAGGAGATGTGTAGTGGAAGTATTGATTGTCCTTGAACACCAAGAATTCACCAGGATTGAGTACTTTGCTAAACACTGGTTCGCCTTTTTTATCCTTATAGAGATGAGTTTCTGCTCCTTTAATACCTTTCCGATTGACGGCGAATATTCCGACTAAATCTACTCCATCTCGATGGATGCCCTCAGGAGCTGGGTTACCAACGTGTTGTAAAGAAGCTATAGTTCGTATTTGATGCACTGCAACTTCACTACTGGTTGAGCAAAGCTGACAGAACTGGAAAAACTCCCATATAAGTTTTTGCATATCTTCCAGTTGAATCAATGCATCATCTAGTTCTGGATACTCTCGGACAACATCGCCTAAGATAGGATTATATTTTTTGCTTTGAAACAGGCAACGATGGGGTAACTTAATTAAGAGATCTTCAGAAACTTTGAAATGAGAAAGACGCCTAAAACGATAGTTGCCTTTCAAATAGGGATCAACCGGAAGTCTATCAAAAAACTGCTGTAGCGGCTCCACCTTAATAGCTGTTAGCATTTCTAAAACATAACTAGCTATGCAACCGACTTCAGGCTTGCCAAATTCTTTTGGTTTTGATATGCTCAGCATTCTATTGATTCCCTCATCAAAACTTATATCAACAGGTTCATTCAATTTGCTGATTTAAACAGTATTTCTCGTTAACGAACCGCAGAGACAAGAGAGGACACGGAGGAGAGTCTCGAATTCATGCACAGATTGCTATACCCTGATTGTAGACACATTTTTGTGAGGTTGACTATTTTTCTGATGTATCTACGAAGGGGATGATGATAGTTCTCATCCCAACCGCCTTCTCTAGCTAGTACATTTGCTCTAGTCAGTCACGTACTCACTCAGTTACAAAGCTGCTCACAAGGGCAGAAAGGATGGAAAGCCCCTTAACTTAGACTATACCTACTGGATATAGTGTTAATTTCGGTAAGGTTATTAAGGTTATTGGTAAATTTTAGCCTTTTTATGCTAATATCTACCGTTGATTAGCTGTAACTGTAGGTTAAATACAAACAGCAGCTATTACAGAGTTGAGGTAGTGGCAAGGTGCAAAAAAGGTAAAAATGAAGCCACAAAAGCAGAAAAAGATAATCGGAATGCTTGAGCGCTTTGATTTGCCAAACCAGTTGGCGGCTGTAGCTGGAATCGCCAGTGTTGGTATTATGATTATTAGCTCAGGACTTTCACAACAGCAGCCAGACTTTAGTAGCGAGGAAACTCCCTATCCCTATAAGTTTGATGGCACAGCTCAGGGGTCTTCAGAAGTAACGGTCACACCAAATCAGGCTTCAACTGCACGCGCTAGTACGACAGTTACTAAAGAATCTAGAACACCTAGCGAGACATCGGCTCTATCTAGTGCAGCTTTAACTACAACTACTACTGACAGTGCAACTCCATCCAGCAAAGCTTTGATTTCACCTGACAGCACAACTGGGCTGAGCATCACCACGAAACCGACGAGGTTTATAGAGTTCCCACAGACACTAACTGAGTCCAAAAGAGCTTTAACTGCAACCGTTCGCGCCATCCCATCAAGTCAGACTGTTATTCCACCTAGTAACACTACCGTTCTCAGCAGCACCACGGCTTCTAGCAGGTTTTTACCTACAGCCAGCACCACGGCTTCTAGCAGGTTTTTACCTGTAACCAGCAACACAAATATCGGTCATAGACTTTCAACTCCACCAAGCAGCATAACTTTACCTAGTACGGCTTTTATCAGACCTAGCAGCATGGCTATGGTTAATGGTGTTGTAGCTCCAAGTCGGCTTGCAAACGCACCCAATAGCACAACTAGCCCTAGCAGCAGTATAACCACACCGCTGAACTGGTTTCCTGCAAAAGTTAGACCTACGGAACGCACCTTAGTTGCGGCTAACTCATCCTCAACCCGAAAGGGTGTCTACCTGCAACAGGCAATTGATGATGCCAACGCCACTGCTTTTGGATTAGTGGTGGCAATGCATAAAGGTGAGATTAATCTTCACAGCAGTACGTGGAGAAAGGCTCAAGACGCCATTATTTTGTTGCGTCAAGGAAAAACTAGGCAGGAAGCTGCCAGTCAAGCTGGGATTCCCATGTCTGTGTTAGTGCAATTGCTCGAATGGGGCAAAAACCGACCGGGAGCAAGTTCTCGTGTGGTAGAGACCT
>JAFAVL010000201.1 GCA_019242465.1 Chroococcidiopsidaceae cyanobacterium CP_BM_RX_35
GTTGAGAGCCGCACAGTCTTTATGTAGTTGGCTAAAGTTGAGAGGAGCCCCTACCAAGGCTAGTGCCGTGTAGCCCCCATAGGATTGACCAATCACCCCAACCTGTTGCAGGTTGACTTGAAATGTCGGATCGGACTGAGAGCGGCGCTGCAGTTCATCTAGCAAAAATTTCACATTCAAGGCGCGGTCAACAAATTCCTTAGGAATTGCTACTTCATTAGCAAGGCCCCTCAGTAGCGATTGCAATTGTTGGGCACTACTACCTGGATTCTCCGGTATGGCAACGACAAATCCATAGGAAGCCAGCTGCTCTGCCAGATAAGCATAGCTAGAGCGGTCTTCACCCAAACCGTAGGAGATGACAATGACCGGGGCTTTGGCGTTGATCCGTGGAAGGTAAATATCGGCTAGAAACTGGCTCCTACGTTGAAAGTTGTTGAGCATCAACGTCTGTTTGCTCCAGGTAAACCGTCCTCGTTGTTGTAAGTTTGGCAATTGAGAAAAATTGACTTGAGGCTGGGTAGTGCTAGCTGCTGCTTTAGACTCCTGGGACACGAGTGCAACTGCCCGATTCGTTTGCTCAATCATTCTTTCTAGATCTGCTGTCGTTTGGAGGATAGGCGCTAGATCGACCCTAATGCCGTTGGTGGGAAACTTTTGCATTACATTCAAAAGCGTTAAGCCTTGAGGATCTGCAGATGCCAAAATTAGTGCTCCTCGAATGCTATAAAAACCCGAAACACCAGCTCCAGTTTGCACAAACTGTCCCAATCTCGTCAGCAGAGCTTCTCCAATAGGCGAGTAGAAAAACTGCGAAACCGCTACTGGGTCTAAATTGATGCGGTTCACCAGCAGTCGCCTGAGATCAGTCCGCTGCTTTGGACCCAGACGCTTAATGTAAGGGGCTAAGTCAGAATCGACTTTGCCAGTTTTGGCGTATGTTTGCAAAGAGCTGACAGGAATCGATCTCTCCAAAGCGCCATAAATGAAATAAATTCTTTCTGCTCCTAAGGCAGGACGCATTGTCCCGACTAGGGGAAGCAGCCACATTGAGAGCGAGATTCCTACCCATCTCAGCGGTTGGCTGAGCAAGCGAATATCTAAACGTCTTGAAGATCGTTTGTGAGCATTAGACACAGTAGGATAGAGGCTGTTCATCGGCTAAAACGGAAAATAAAAGCAAATAATGCCGTAGCACGCTAATACTAACGTTTAGGCTGCGCCTCTACTAGAGTGCGATGCCCTGAAGGGCGATGCTGCTTGTATCGCCTACAATGGTCGCAACCTGCTCCTACCCTAACAACTATGAGCAACTCCCCAGACTTTTCCCAGCTAGGCTACCAAGTTATCCGAGAACTAGGGCGCAACTATGTTGGTGGTCGAGTCACATACCTGGCAGCAGACACCAACACTCAGTTGTCAGTTGTCGTCAAACGGTTTCAGTTTCCAGGCTTTATCTCCAACTGGTCAGGCTTCGAAGCCTATGAGCGCGAGATTCAAGTGCTACGCTCTCTAAATCATCCCAGCATCCCTCGCTATTTGAAATCTTTTGAAACCTCAGATGGCTTCTGCCTGGTACAGGAATTTAAAAATGCTCAGTCTCTAGCTATACCCCGCAGCTTTGACGCAGATGAAATCAAACAAATTGCTGCTAAGGTTCTAGAGATTTTAGTTTACCTACAAAACCGCTGTCCTGCGGTGATCCATCGAGATATTAAACCAGAGAATATTTTAGTTGACGAACACCTACAGGTGTACTTGGTAGATTTTGGCTTTGCTAGGATCGGCGGCGGGGAAGTAGGGATGAGCAGTGTAGCTTTGGGTACACTCGGCTTTATGCCACCAGAACAGCTCTATAATCGTCAACTTAGTGAAGCAACCGATCTCTATGGCTTAGGTGCAACACTGATTTGCTTACTTACTCAGACAAAATCGACTGCAATCAACACATTAATTGATGCAAATGGTCGAATTGATTTTCAATCTCTAATACCCAAGCTTAGTCGGCGTTGGATTAACTGGCTAGAAAAACTAGTGCAACCCAATCCCCAAAATCGCTATGCCTCTGCATCTGCTGCATTGAAAGCACTTGAGCCGATTGCGCTTGTGAGACAACCAGAGGCTAAACTCAGCACATCTAGTCTAATATTTACAGCGACAAGTCTGGGTGAAAAATCAACTCAAATTATTACTGTGAGCAACTCTGCTCCTGGAACCCTGCTCGAAGGCAATTGGGAAGTTGCTCCTCACTTAAGCGACCCACCACACACTCCAGATAATCACGCTTGGATCTCATTCAGACCTTCTGAGTTTTTAAGTAATCATATTAAGTGTGAAGTTATAGTTGATACTAGCAAATTGATGGCAAATCAGCTTTATAGTCGCCAGGTTTTGCTGCATACCAATTCTGATCCAGAGAGCTTACCTTTAACAATTAAAGTTCAGACAGCTTTGTTGTTCGAAACCCAAAAAACACCTTACCTGTATCTCGCTCTACTGTGCGTGCTTTCTGGGTTTTTGGCTGGCTGGATTCCTTCTCTAGTTAGCAGTTTTGGTTTAATAGCTCATTGGGCAATTGTCGGGGCGATTGCTGGAGCTGCTGGTGGGGCGACAATAACGGCTGTGACTGCGAATGCCCGGATTGGAGAGCGAACCAGAGTCAAGCAGGGATTTTTGTTAGGAGCGCTGCTGGGTGCTTTGATGACATCTGGGGTTTTGGCTCTGGTGTATTACGGAGCTGGGTTTAATTGGTTTAGTAGCTTGAGGCGCTTATTGGGTGGGATTGTAATTGGGGCTATAGCCCCGGTTTTAGAAGTGAATTTAATTAGGGCAAGCGGAGTTCGGCTTGCGAACCAAGGATTCAGCAGCAAAACTATCCTTACTACCCTAATACTGACAGTAGGTTTAGGAAGTAGTTCGGGTATTCACGTATTTCTAGGAGGTTGGAATCAAGTTGTATTAGCAGCTATTTTAGGCACAGGTTTACCCTTAGCTGGAATGATTGCTTATCCGCCATTCAAGAGATCGCGCCTGATGGCTAAATACCGACAATCGGCACAGTATCTCATCAAGCCTTAAGAGTTAAGGTATTTGTACAGCAGTAATACCCACAAAGACTTGACCATCTAGGGTAATAGCCAAAATAGTATCGGATGATATCCTTTTGCTTGTTAAACACTGGTAAAAGGACAGCAACCGTTTGTCTTGTAAGGCTTCTCCGTTGATTCCAGCAACCTCACGTGCTGGTCTCACTATCCGACGTGATAAGTCAATGTTGTACACAAAGATCTGCCCATTGTCAGTCAGGAGTGCAATACTACCATTTAGGGGAAAAACCTGTTTGTCTTCAGGATAGGCGGCGACTGGTGGTCCAGAAAGCTGATAGTCTGAGCTAACTATACGACGTGCAAAGTCAATATCGTGTACAGACACTTGACCGCCTTGGGTAATGACCACAATGTGTCCACCAACAGGGAGAACCCATTTGTCTTGGGGATCAGTTGTGACTTTCGAGCCGGAAAGCTGATAGGCTGCACTGACGGTACGACGAACTAAGTCAACATCGTAGGCAAAGGCTTGCCCGCTGTCAGTAACAACCACGATACTATTTCCAATGGAAAAAACCCATTTGTCCTGGGGATCGACTGCTACTGCTGGTCCTGAGAGTTGGTATGGCAGATTAACCACCCGACGTGCCAGGTCGATATCATGGGCAAGGACTTGACCATTTTCAGTAATAACCACAACGCTACCATTGATAGGAAGAACCCACTTATCTATGGGGCTAGCTGCTATTCTTGACCCAGAAAGCTCGTTGCCGGGAACGATATACTGAGTATTGAAAGACTTTGTGAGAGGGGCAACCTTGCAAGTTCTACCGACACCTGTTGTATTATTATCCGACTTAGCAATCAGTTGTTGAGCACTCACGGCACCAGGAGCTGAGATCTGGCTTGATAAAAGACCAATGGCAGTTAAAACGAGCAGATTTTGCCTCATATTATTTCACCCTCTCTTATCCCTAGATATGAAATCTTTTAGGAGATTCATCCACGGGTCCTACACCACAATTAGTATTGTGCCACCTACTCTAACCTATGTTTAGGAAAAGATTTGCTTTTATTTGAAATAATTTTGACCGAGTTGAACTGCGTCCTCAATCCAAAAACCTCTGCCCAAATTGTCAATTGCCTTTGAAATTGAGCCATGCATGTAGCTATCTCGTTGCTCAACATTGGCTCGGCAATCAGCAGTACTGAAAACAAAACTAGGTTATTGCCTTACTAGGAGAAGAAAGCTGATTTATCTTCCCTCTCTCAACCTTGCCTATACTCATGAGGTGCATTCTAGACCTTCGCGCTAACTTGGATGTGCTTACACTTACCAGAGTCCTGACTCGTCGCACGCATTTAGCTAACGACTCACTTGGCTTCGGCTACTTCTCACCCTCACTAGTAATTATAAAAGTGTATAACAAATACTATTTTCACTTATGCATCACAGTTGAAATGTAATCTTATTTTCTTAAATAGTTTATATTACAAGTGTTAAATTTTAATTTTAAAATATACGACTTTTAGAATGTTTTAAGTTAAGTAAAAGTAAAATTATGTTACATAGATTAGTCTTAATCTTATTAAAAAGTCACATTTATAGCAATCCCTGCAGGAGTTAGAGACTCTCCTCTGCGTACGCCAGCCGCATATGGAGGGGAGGAGCCAGTTTCACGTTTGCGTAGCATGAGCGGAGCGCTTAGCCTGGTTTCCCGACGTAGAAAACTGGTGTCGGAAACCCTGCTGTTGCGCTGGCTTCTCTGCAGTTTGTTAACATAGCTTGATGAAAATTCAAACCAATATATAAAAAATTCAAATACTATCTCAATGTTTTATCAAAAAGTGTATTTTACTTAGAAGATAAATTTAAAACTTTTCTATAAAAACTAGAACAGGCAATATTAAACTTCAACGCTTTTTTGTCAAGTAGTTTCCTCTAACTGCCAAGTATCTTTTATATCCTGCAATAAAAGACTGAGAGTTCTCTAAGCCTGGGTTACGTGCTGATGAAGTCTCCAAGCTGGATGTCGGCGATTACTAAACACAGGTTGTTGAGGGGTATGCGTCGAAGTAATTACACATTCGCGAAGCGAAAGCAGGCAGTACCGGGTGGGTTATCTTGTTCGTGGAGGGAATTGCAGATAGGTTAAAATGAACGCTATGGACAAACTCAACAGCCTAATAATTTTTGTCCGTGCTGCTCAAGACCGAAGCTTCTCGATAGCACCGCGTCAACTTGGGCTATACCCATCAGCAATTAGCAAAGCGGTTCTGCGACAACTGGGAGCTTACCTGCTCAATCACACAGCAATTGCACGCAGTGACCTCAAGCCTGTACTCGAAAGCTATGCTCCGCCAGGTGCCCCAATTTCAGTGGTGTATCCGCAGAAACGACACTTATCGGCAAAAGTTCGTGCATTTGTGAATTTCATGAGTGAGCTGATGGCACAGTGTAGAGATCGAAATGGATTGAGATCCCAAACCATTTCGATCCTAGTATTCTGCAATGCTTCTTTGATGAGGGTTTTAAGGATTGCTTTTTGGAAAGAATGAGTTATGAAATCGCTGAAATGACTAGAGCATAGTAGCTTCAGAAGATGAGATCGAAATGGATTGAGATCTCAATCCATTTCGATCTCTGTTCGGAGCAACATCTACAAACTGTGTCTATACAAAGCTGCCGAAACAGTTCACCCAGTGTAGGATTGTTTAAGGGAGGGAGACTGTTACCTCAACTTGTGTGAATTCCAAAAAATCTGACCGCTTTTTTTCCAGAAACTATGGCTGTACTTCTAGGCTTAAAAGCAAATTCAGACATCCCTATGCGCGAGAATGCCTAACACGCATTTCGCTAAATAGAGTTAGGACTCAGGTGACTTCAAAAAATGCTAGACATAGAGGTCATTGTCATAAACCGGAAAGCCTGTCAAAGGCTTGGTCGATCAAGAGCGGAGTTAAAGCACCAAATCCTAGGATGAGCCGGTAGGCTGCTTCTTGCGTGTGATAGTCATATGACTGTGTTCCTGACCACAAACCAACCCTCCTTTCAGCCGCTCTGTGAATGATACTCTTTGCCTGTGTGTGCTGTGGAAGTTGAACCCAAAACTGCAACCCTCCGTTTTCTTGCCGTTCCCACCATACTCGTAAAACGCTAATACTAGTGGCAGAGGACAATTGGGCTGGCAAGACTGGGGTGTGTGTATAGTAGGTGTGCTGCCGTTTTTGATTAAATAGTTCTCCGGATGTATCACCAACTTGAACTGGCTGTGAGGGGGAGGTGTTAAACGAGGACTGTTCTAACACAGGATTTGACTGTGCTGGTATGGCTTGACAAGCAGTTATCTGGCTAAGCAGCATTAGTAAAGCGAAGAGTTTGGTGGAAGCACCCTCTAGCCAAAATAGTTTTATACTACACAGTAGACTTAGTGGTCACGGCAAAATCTGCACCTAGAAGTAGAGAAATATAAATTTTCCCGAATAGGGAAACATAATCTTGAACTTCAGTTTGCCTATTCAAGCAGGTTTTGACAAGTAAAGATTAATAACTTAAAGAAATAAGTTAAGGTTTTCTATCGAGAATTGGATAAAGCTATTAGGGGAAAGCTTTTTGGTCACTACAAAACCTAGCCAGTGCAATTGATTAAGTTGCTTAAGTTGCTATAGACGTTAGCATATGGCTTAGGCTAAATTAGCGATTGGTGCTTGCAAGAGGTTTTCAAAGTCCAGCTTTGTCCTAAATTTTATAACCGCTGCTACTATAAAATCTAATAGACAAACTCCTGCTGTAGTAATGAAAGCGGGATTATTCAATCTGGAAATAGCTTGAATTAAAGCAGATTAAGGGCATAGATAAAAGAGGTTTGGAGGTAACAGTGCAAATGATTCATTAATATGATATTCCTAAAACCATACTAATTCTGGGATGAATCACGCTTATCTGTTACCTTTTTTCCTGTAGTTACTTTCCTTGTTCGATCTTCAGACAACTGAACCTCAAAACTCCTAATTTTTCAGCTTCTGTTTCTATCAATAACCC
>JAFAVL010000467.1 GCA_019242465.1 Chroococcidiopsidaceae cyanobacterium CP_BM_RX_35
GGTCCACTAAACAAGGCACACCATTACACAACTCAGCACGGCTGGTTCTGGGCGTTAGCGGTTGGCTTGGGATTCACCCTACTCGCCGTAATTTTTATTCCCTTCCTACCTAGCTGGGCTAGAAGTCAGGAAGGGCTGCATTCTGCACCAGGGAGTCGAGGAGAAGAGCATTAAGACAGAACTAGCGCTCTCAAAAATCTATCAGAAGTTGGAGCCAGAAATCTGCCAGCGTTGTACCTTAGCGAAGAAGGGCTAGGAAGGGATTTATGCAGATTCAAACGCCAAACTGGGTTAAGCACGCTGTTTTTTACCAAATTTTTCCAGATCGCTTTGCTAGGAGCCAGCAACCCCGTAAGCGGCTATTGAGATCTGCCTCGTGGGAAGCTTGGGATGATATGCCAACGCTTCAAGGTTATAAGGGTGGAGATTTATGGGGTGTTATGGAGCAGCTAGATTATTTGCAAGATTTGGGGATTAATGCAATTTACTTCACCCCTATTTTTCAATCAGCCAGCAATCACCGCTATCACACCCACGATTATTACCAAGTCGATCCTATGTTGGGGGGAAATCCGGCTTTTCAGGAATTGATAGAGGCATGTCACCAACGGAATCTTAAGGTCGTGCTGGATGGGGTATTTAACCACTCCAGTCGCGGCTTCTTCTTTTTCCATGACGTTTTGGAAAATGGTCCTCATTCTCCCTGGGTAGATTGGTTCAAGATAGAAGGCTGGCCTCTATCTCCTTATAACGCCGAGTTTCCGGCAAACTATATTGGTTGGGCAGGAAATCGAGCCCTACCAGTGTTCAACCACGACAATCTTGAAGTGCAAGAATACATCATGGAGATTGCTGAATACTGGATTAAATTCGGCATTGATGGTTGGCGCCTAGATGTCCCCTTTGAGATCACGACTCCTGGCTTTTGGCAAGAGTTTCGCTCTCGCGTTAAGGCAATTAATCCTGATGCTTACATTGTCGGTGAAGTCTGGGAGGATGCACGTGAATGGCTGGATGGTAGCCAGTTTGACGGAGTGATGAACTATCTATTTGCGGCACCGACAATCGCTTTCACTGCTGGCGATCGCGTTGATATAGAGCAAGTGCAAGACCGCTCCTACCAACCCTATCCACCTCTGTTTGCCGCTGAATACGCCGCCAAAATTCAAGAACTCCTACAACTCTACCCTTGGGAAATCCAACTGACTCAACTGAATTTGCTAGCTAGTCATGATACGGCACGGTTAATCTCAATTGCCGGAGGTGATCGCGCTAGTGTCGAGCTAGCAACACTGCTGCTGTTTACCTTTCCTGGCGCTCCCAGCATCTATTACGGAGATGAAGTTGGTTTACCTGGTCGTTTAGATCCAGACTCGCGACGTGGCTTTCCTATGGAAGCTCATTGGGAGCGCGATGTGCTAGATTACCACCGTCAGTTGATTGCTGTACGTCACACTTATCCTGCCCTGCGTACGGGTAGCTATCAAGTCCTATACGCTCAGGGAGCAGTCTACGTCTTTGCACGTATATTGGGAACAGAGGAACTGCTTGTTGTTGTGAACGTTGGCACTGCACCTATAGAGATTAACCTAGCAGCAGACCAGTTGCACTCAGAGCCGAAACAGTTGCTATACGGCAATGCCAGCTCTGAATGGACGGGGGAAGGAGAATCGCGTCGTTTGCAATTAAGTCTTCCCGCTCGGACTGGTTGCATCCTCACTTGACCGATTTAACGATGCTTGAGCAGCTAACTTTCTTTATGGGGGATGGGGGTATTGGGAGCCTCTGTTCTTCACTTGCCCCAAGTGCAGGTGAAGCAGGGTTTTCTTCAGCTTACTGATTTTTGTCGGCTTTTGTCTGCCTTGGAACATTGTTTGGTGAACTTGAACGAATTAACGAATTTGCCCTAACACTAGGTGAAAAATTCAAGACGGATCTGAAGAGGTACTAAGCTCAACTTTATATTGTATGTTTACCAACTTCTCTCTAAATACACCTCAGCCTTTAGCCATAAAAATAACAACAAAATTTTGATCTAAAGTCGAAAAAAAAGACTCACGGCTACCAACAACGAGATGAGTTAAAACGCCAGGAATTTCAAGAGCGATTAAAAAGTAAGCAGCCGCATCAGATAGCCTACATTGCTGAAGCAGGCATCGATAACCCTTGAGGATGATCCGTTTAGAAGCTAAACGTCTGTTGATTCACTTCATTACAGAGTGTTGTACAAATTGCTTATCACTTGAACTTTAAAGATCCTGCTTACTTTGGGCGCTTCTTCAAGAAATGCACCAACCAGTCTCCTAGCGAGTTCAGATAAACTATCCGTAAAAGTACCAAAACTTCTATAAGTAGTCTCTTTTTACACACAAACTAGTGTCTATATCCTGTAACCTAGCGCAGCCACTTAATGCCATTGCTAAATCAAACTCATTCTTTAGTAGCTCCAGAACATGCTGTACTCCAGTGCTTCCCGCAACTGCTAGTCCCCACAAGACAGGTCTACCAATCAGGACGGCTCTTGCCCCTAGGGCTAGGGCTTTGAGTACATCGGTGCCGCGTCGAATGCCACCATCAACTAGTACCTCAGCTCGATCATTGACAGCCGGAGCAATTTCAGCCAAAGCATCAATTGTGGTAATCGCCCCATCCAGTTGTCGTCCGCCATGATTGGAAACAATGATGCCCTTAGCTCCATGCTCAACTGCTCGCACCGCATCATCGCCCCGCAAAATGCCTTTGACCACCAATGGTAAGGGGGAAAGAGACTGTAGCCACTCCAGATCGTTCCAGGTTAATGCCGGATTGATTTGTTCTTTGAAGTACGCAAATAGTCCTGACTCTTGGAACCGATGCGGGATTTCTAGCTCCGTTGACGCAGCCAGGTTTGCCAATTCCATATTGGTAGGAAGCGCAAAGCGATTACGGTGATCGCGTTCTCGTTGTCCAAGGACTGGTGCATCAACGGTGAGGCAAAGCGCTGCAAACCCTGCGGCATAAGCCCGTTCAACCAATGCTTTGGTCAACCCGCGATCGCGATAGACATAGAGCTGAAACCAGAGGCTTGGAGTACCCGTTGATGCTTGACTGGCAGTTGCCACTGCTTCCAACGGCTTGGTCGATAGCGTGCTCAATATCATCACGGTTCCCATCTGAGCCGCCGCCTTAGCTGTGGCTAGTTCTCCATCGGGATGGGCTAAACATTGAAAGGCCATGGGCGCAACCAGAATTGGCAAAGCCAGCGGTTGCCCCAGTACCATGACATTCATACTGCGATCACTGACATCTACCAGCATGCGTGGACGCAAGCGAAACCGTTCAAAGGCTGCTCGATCGTCTCGCAAGGTGATTTCGTCCCAAGCGCCACTAGCATAGTAATCCCGTGCCATTACCGATAAC
>JAFAVL010000630.1 GCA_019242465.1 Chroococcidiopsidaceae cyanobacterium CP_BM_RX_35
GAGGTACACCAGCATAAAACCGGATATTAGCATCGCCAATCACAAACGGATTATTGACAAACCGCTCATCCTGTAAAGTGTCTGGGACAATCAATAGCTCTGCTTGCAGGATAGCATGAGCGCAGAAAGTTAGATCACGAGGCGATTCTGTTGCCAGAAATCCTACCTTGGACTTGAACCACTGGCGTTTGGCATCAGTCAAGCCAATGGCAGCAATTGGAGTTTGACAAATATAAGCGGCTAAGCGAGTGAGATCGTCAAAGTAAGCTTCGGGAGCAGTATCAAGGATGTGATACTGGGACAAAGTCTTTAGCCGCTCAATTTCATTATCAGGCAATTCCACTATTGGTAGGTTTGAGGTGAGATATCAGCTTTAGCAAACCTTCTAGAAACCAGTTGCAAAATCAAGTACGAGCGCATTGACAATTTGTTTTGCGAGCGTTTGAATTTCGTCTCCTGCGAGTCGGCTCTCTTAGACATCCTCGGAATGTACTTTGTTAGGACCAAGTATAACTGTTCCTCTTGGTCCGCTGGTAATTTGGTGTGTAGAAGGTTTTGTCTACAATCTGTCGAATCTAGAAGTCTTAACTGCTAGGTATCTATCAGAGTACGTGTTTCCTTTTACGCAAAGCCGAAGTTTTCTTAATATATCTTTACAGATCAAGCCTGCCGAGTTATTCTGTGCATTACTCCATGAGCAAAAACTCTTCCCCAGTTGTCGGATGAATGCCAATTGTGGCATCAAGGTCTTGCTTAGTAGCCCCGTTACATATAGCAACCGCTAGACTCTGAATAATATCGGCTGCATGTTCACCTACCATGTGAGCGCCCAGTACCCGATCGGAGTTGCCATCCACCACTAATTTCATCAGTGCTGGCTCACTCTGTTCCGTCAGCCTGTAAAGCAACGGTTTGAACTCAGTGTGGTGACATTGCACCTGAGAGGCACCCAATTTTTCCCGTGCCTGAGCCTCAGTCATGCCAACGGTAGCAGCTTCGGGACGAGCGAAGACAGCAGAGGTTACATAATCATAATCTACCTTTTGCGGTTGGTTGCCAAAGGCAGTTTCTGCAACAGCACGACCTTCCGCCCTAGCAACTGGTGTCAATGGCACCCGGCTAGTGCAATCACCTACGGCAAAAATATGGTCTTGGGTGGTGCGGCTGTATTCATCTACTTGAATGGCACCTTTTTTGCCGACTTTAACTCCCGCAGTTTCTAAACCCAAACTTTGTGTATTTGGGGCTCGACTCGTAGCGCAGAGGATAACGTCTGCTGTTAAGGTTTCTTGGCTGTCTCCAGACAAGGTTATCTGCAAACCATCTGAAGAAGCTGGTTTAATTTCTTTAGCGGTCGTATTGTTAAGAAAGCAAATTCCCCGTTGGTTAAGACCTGATTGAACGGCAGAGCGAACATCACGATCGAACCGCTCTAAAATCAGCTCATTTGTGTCCATGAGAGTGACTTGGACACCCAAAGCGTTCATCATACTAGAAAATTCCACACCTATATAGCCGCCGCCAATAATCGCTAGCCGCTTAGGTAGCTGATCGAGACGAAACATATCATCGGAGGTAATGGCATATTCCATGCCCGGTACATCTGGTTTTATCGGATATCCTCCAACGGCAATCAAAATTTTATCGGCTGTAAATTTGCGTCCGTCTAATTGCACGGTATGGGCATCAACAAAGCTAGCATGACCTCGAATCAGTTCTATCCCGGCTTTTTGGAAATTTTGCCGATATGACTGATGGATACTCTCAACATGCTGATGTATTGCTGTCATCAATTGTGACCAGTCAATCTGCCTACGACAGTCGCTCCAGCCATAGCTATTTGCTACTCGCTCCTGGAGAGCAAAGTCAGCTGCATAGACAATGAGTTTCTTAGGAATGCAGCCACGATTTATACAGGTGCCACCGATAGCTGCCTGTTCGGCAACTGCAACACGGGCACCGTAGGCAGCAGCCCGTTTGGCTGCCGCTGCTCCTCCGGGACCAGCACCAATGACAAAAAGGTCGTAATCACATAACATGAATTGCTGTCGTTCCTGCTTCGCAACATCAGGGTGAGGTTGTATTTGTTGTGGTGTTTCCTCCTACCACTTGGAGGCGCTGAGTCACTAAAGTCATCCCACCATTACCAATTAGCACTCCAGAAACCCAGAGGCTCTGTGGTTTTGTTGGTGCTTGACCCTGCTTAAACAACCCACCGGATGGCAACAACTCCAACGCAACTGGTGAAGAGTTTAAATATTTGTTGGCTTGGACGGGTTCTTCGGTCGCCGCTCCAATCAAATAACCTTCACTTAAGGGTTTCTGGACAATAGCATCGAATTCATATCGCTGACCAGTTTTAACCTGTTGTGGCAAGTTTACCTCAACTAGGGGTGGTTTGGTACCAGTACTCAGTTGGCTCCGCTCGGCTAGGATAGCCTGCTGGCTAATTTTTTGGGATTCTAAGCGCTGCTGCGACTTAATAGTGGAATTGAGTGCCATATTCCTATTGGTACCAGATTGGGTGCCTGTAATACTTGTAACTGTCTGCAGCAAATATCCCTTCCCCTCAGATTGCCAAGATTGCAGCTGCGTCTGGTATTTCAAGTTGGGGTAACGCTGCCAAAGTTGAGTCAAGGTCTTTGCCATAGTAAGACGCGTTAAGCCGTCCGAATTTGTGAAATTCTGGCTGTAAAACTGGAGCAATGCATTCACATCATGTCTGTTCGCCGCCGCATCGATTTGAGCCAAGAGGTTTTGGATCTGGGATGGTGCAGTTTGAGCTTGCGCTCTTGAGTTGCCAGAGGTAGCTCCGGCAAACCCTTGAGGTGTCTCTGCCTGAGCCCGGTTCCACCCACTAATTAATGAAAGCGTCAGCAAAGAAACGGCTAGCCAGCTGCTAGGGCGAAATCGGTTTGAGACGGAAAGAAAAGTGAGAAAGTTACGCATAGAGTGATAGTCTGAATAGGTAATTAGAAAAGGCAGAGGACTTTTTCATCATAGGTTAACCTGGGTCTGTGAAGCTGTAGATATAGATGGCAATTGCACCGCCCCGATTACTAATTGCTGCTAGTGGTACTGGCGGACACTTATTTCCAGGGATTGCCCTGGCAGAGCAATTGCCAGACTATCAAGTTGAGTGGCTGGGCGTCCCAGATCGGTTAGAGAGCCAGTTGGTATCAGCCCAATACCCCCTACACACCATCCCTGTAGAAGGATTTCAAACAGGTTTTGGGCTCTCCTCCTTGCGAATCGGAGCTAGGCTTAGCAGTTCCATTATCCAGGTACGGCAGTTGCTGAAACACAGGAATTTTCAGGGCGTGTTCACAACTGGCGGTTACATCGCTGCCCCTGCTGTAATTGCAGCTCGTACTCTCTCTTTGCCTGTGATTCTCCATGAAGCTAATGCCATACCTGGCAAAGTCACGCGATGGTTTGGTCCTTGGTGTAGTGTGATCGCATTGGGGTTTGAGTCAGCTGCTCAGTACCTGCCTCGAACTAAAACAACTTATACCAGCACTCCAGTGCGCTCTCAGTTTCACCTAGGAGCGACAAATAGATTGCCTCCACTCAAGTTGCCCATTCCTGAAGCTGTTCCCCTCATTGTTGTCTTTGGGGGTAGCCAAGGAGCGGTTGCCGTCAACCAGATGGTACGTCAATGTGCTATGGCGTGGTTGGACGCTGGTGCTTGGATGGTGCATTTAACTGGAGAGAAAGATCCGGATGCTGCGAGTCTGAAGCATCCGCAGTATTTCTCCTTGCCCTTCTATGACAACATGGCAGGACTCCTGCACCGGGCAAATTTAGCAATTAGTCGTGCTGGAGCTGGTAGCCTGACCGAATTGGCAGTGACTGGGACACCCTCAATTCTCATTCCTTTTCCTTACGCGGCAGAAGATCACCAATCCTACAATGCAGAAGTTTTCCAGACAGCTGGTGCAGCGCTAGTGTTTCAGCAAGCACAGTTGACTCCCCAGGTGTTAACGAGTCAGGTTGTCAGTTTGCTTGAATCACCAAAACAACTAGAGCGGATGGCTCAGTCTGCGGCGGCGATCGCAGTTCCAGACAGTGCTGAGCGGCTAGCAAAACTTGTGCGTCAAGTACTGGAGTCTCGCTCAGGTGTGTCCACTCACCAAACGAGCTAGTCCATAAGCCGCTGTTGCCGCAACACTGCCAACTATCAAGGTTTGTAAGGCACTTTTGAGTGGCGGGACTGATGTGAACTTGCCTTTAACGGCACCAAAGATAAACAGTGCTACAGAGGTAGTAACGATACTCCAGAAAAAGGCAGTCTCAACGGGCAATCTAAAGAAATAGGGGGCAAGAGGCACAATGCCACCAGCAATATAGGACCCCCCAATGGTAAGGGCGCTGAATGTTGCTCGCCTGGGGTCAGGCTTTTCCAAGCCTAACTCCTCTCGCATCATAAAATGTACCCAGGTTTTCTGATTAGAGATGATGCCTTGAACTGCAGCTCTCAGGGTCTCTCCTTCCAATCCATAGCTAGCTAAAATCCCCCGGACCTCCTCAGCCTCCAGGTGAGGTACCTCGCGCACTTCCCTATGTTCCCGTGCGAGTTCTGCTCGGTAAGTATCAGCCTCGCTCTGTGCCGCTAGGTAGCCACCTAAACCCATAGAAATCGCCCCAGCCGCGATCTCAGATAGACCACCTGCAACCACTACTGAACTTTGCGATATTGCTCCAGCCAAACCAGCTGCTAGGGCAAAGGGTACAGTTAGACCGTCAGACATACCGAGGATGATGTCTCGCACAGTCTCACCACTCATAATGTGAGTTTCGCTATGACCTTTTCGATTCATCTCTTGCAGGTGTAAATAACGATTGTTGCTCTCATTAGACTATTTGTCTGGCAGCAAATGCCAGTACGACACTTTTATTTGCTGCCAGCAACTATAACTTCTCTCAGGTTTCCTGAAATGATTGGTAACTCAATGAAAAAACATTTCTTTAATTAGAAATTAATGTAAGCTAAAACACAAAAAATCATTCTAATGAAATATTGACATTAATAAATGGGAAAACTTTAATAGAGGTAAAGTTATCACTTGAAATAAATAATCAATAAGTTAATAAAGTTATAAAAGCAAAAAGGGAACACTATACTTATCAAACTAGTTTTTTTGGCTGCTATGCGTTCGTTATTGGTCGCAGAAGTCACTTGGTAAAGTTGAGAATATTTCTCATAACACGGCTTGGGTGATCGCCAGTTTTAGTCCTTAACTATCCTTGCTGCGAGAGCGTACCCGAATCGGCTCAACCCGTCGCTATAGTTGTAGTTCCGTACCGCCTCCCCCAGGACAAGCATGTCTAGCGGGCAAATCTGACGTTTAACTATACTTCTGTTTAAACAGGTCTTAGCTCAAGCGAGCAGTACATTCCAGAATCAACTTTTGATTGTCTAGAGCATAGGGCTGAATTTCTAGGGCGCGACGAAAAGCTTGGATAGCAGCGCTATATTCTCCAAGCGCGGCATAGCAGAGACCTAAGCCATGGAGGGCACCGAAATGAATTGGATTGAGGTTAATAACCATCTGACAGTCATCTAGAGACTTTTTGTACTGTCCAGCTATGAAGTAGAGAACAGCCCTGCGATTCCAGGCTTCCGCGAAATCTGGTTGGTCATTAATGAGTTCTGTGAGTACTGCTTCTGCTTGGGTCAGCTCTCCGGCTTCCAGCAAATTCTGACTGTGCTGCAGCAGCTCGATCCCATAGGCTCCCTTTTGATGAAACCAGATGCTCCAAAGTTCTGCACTTGCATCCTGACGAACTGTTTCATTAGGGTGCTTCAGGTCTTCGAGTAACCGAGCGATCGGTGCTTTATCCATTGGGTATGTACTCCTGAAAAGTTGGGTTGTGTAAGTTATGACAAAGTTAACGCAGCTTCTGGACGTTGACCTCCTACCCCTGACGCCTGCACTGGTAGTAACAGTTGTAAAAAACCAGCAAACTTAAATTCAATTGCTAGAATCTAAGCTTACGCTAACCAGATTTTTTGTACTTTTCTGAGCTTAGTATTTAATTACACCATCTTTGAACCAATGCGTCTATGCCAGACCCCAAGAGTGTTCCCAGGCATATTGTTCTGACATCTCATCCCAGTCAGTTTGGTCCTAAGCCGATTTCAATTGTATGGGGAGAAAAAGACCCCCAGAAACGCGGTCCTATTATTGCCACGTTGACTAACACTGCGCATCGGAATGTTATTGGCACCCACTCTGGCAGTTATGCAATTTATCGGGCTCTAGCAGTAGCTAGCGGCACTTTGCAGTCAGATCATCGAGCTGACCTCACTAATACTGCGCCAGTGGAACATATTGGACCACATCCTAGCTGGGCAATACCCGAGAAGATTGTTTCCCTCGATCCGTTTGGTGCTGTAGTAGGTGAGGTGTTTGCCTCTTACTACGAGCAAGGGTATGATATCAGACCAACAATTGCAATTACGAAGGCACATATTAATCTGCCAGAGCTGCAAGACGCGGTGGAGAAAGGGCGATTGCCAATTGATGGTAAGGTTCTGAAGCCAGGCGGCGATTTAGTTGTTACTAAGGCAGCGATTGAGCCAGTCTGGTATTTGCCAGGAATTGCGAGACGATTCAGGATTACTGAAGGTGAGTTGCGCCGCTCGTTGTTTGAACAGACGGGAGGGATGTTTCCTGAGTTGGTGACTCGCTCAGATTTGGAGGTATTTCTACCGCCGATTGGGGGTATCACAGTTTATATATTGGGCGATTTAGCCGCAATTACTGATCCGGAAAAGCCTTTAGCAGTAAGGGTCCACGACGAATGTAACGGTTCTGATGTATTTGGGAGTGATATTTGTACTTGCCGTCCCTATTTGGTGCATGGGATTGAAGTGTGTGTCCAAATGGCACAGCTAGGGGGTGCAGGTGTCGTTGTTTATTGCCGCAAAGAGGGTCGGGCGTTGGGAGAAGTAACGAAGTTCTTGGTTTACAATGCTCGCAAACGTCAGTTAGGGGGCGATCGCGCTGATGCCTACTTCTCACGGACTGAATGTGTGGCGGGAGCGCAGGATATGCGGTTTCAGGAATTGATGCCGGATGTGCTGCATTGGCTCGGTATAACTCGAATTGACCGTCTGGTTTCGATGAGTCATTTGAAGTATGAGGCAATTGTGCAGTCTGGGATTGAAGTTGTGCAGCGGGTGCCGATTCCAGAGGAGCTGATTCCACAGGATGCCCAAGTGGAAATTGAGGCGAAGAAGGCGGCTGGTTATTATACGGAGGGTGAGGTGCCTTCTTTGGAGGAACTGGCTGAGGTTAAGGGGCGGGGTTTAGTGGAGTGAGTGAGGAGAGACGAACCGCAGAGACGCAGAGGGCGCGGAGGGAAGAGGAGGAGGAGAGGGAGAGAGATATGGTTGGGTTTCTTCGCTCTCCGGTTGCGATTCGGGAGTGCTGTGGTCGGTTGTTTGATTTGGCTTGTGCTGATAGATTGAGGTATTTTGGCTGTGATTTGAGTCGGTTGGGTGAGGTGGCGGGTTATGTGGTTGGGGTGATGCGGGATCAGTACCCGGATTTGCAAGTCCCGTTTCACAGTCGTTGGCGGCATTTTGAGGCTGGGGGGGTGCTACGGCTGAATCGGTTGGCTGGGCTGCTGGCAGATCTGACGCTGGTGGAGAGGGCTCGGGCGAAGTTTGATTTGGTGGTTGTTAGTGTGCTGCTGGATGCTGGTGCGGGTGAGCTGTGGCAGTATTCTGAACCAGGCACTGCTCAGGTGTTCCGTCGCTCAGAAGGGCTGGCTGTGGCAAGCTTTTGGATGTTTTGTCAGGGGGGTTTTTCTGGCGATCGAGGCTTGCGAGTAGATGCCTATGGACTGCAAGGTCTGACGGAGGAGGTGTTGGCATCTGGGTTTCAGGTGAATTTAGAAAATCCGCTGGTGGGGTTGGCTGGGCGGTTAGAGTTGCTGCAACGGTTAGGGCGATCGCTACTCGCGTCACCTCAGTTGTTTGGATCTGAAAACCCTCGTCCAGGTCATTTGGTCGATTACCTCCTACAACAGTCTAGTCATGGGCAGTTAGCAGCGGAAAAGGTGTTGAGTGTGGTTTTGGAGGGATTGGGGGATATTTGGCCTGGACGGTTGGAAATTGCTGGGGTGAATCTGGGCGATGTCTGGTATCATTCTGCCCTTACACCTAGGGATGGAGAGTCTTTGATGTCAGGGAGCTTGGTACCATTCCATAAGCTCTCCCAGTGGCTCACCTACTCTTTATTGGAGCCACTGCAGGAACTCGGTTTAGAAATCACTGGTCTTGATGCTCTAACTGGATTACCTGAGTATCGCAACGGCGGTCTATGCTTAGACTTAGGGCTGTTGCAAGTTAAACATTCAGATGTATTGCAGCATCGTCACTCAATTGGTTCAGAGGTTATTGTCGAGTGGCGAGCCTTAACAGTGATTCTCCTGGATCGGATCGCGGCAGCAGTGCGCGAACAACTAGGTATGAGTGCTGAGAAACTACCACTGGTTAAGGTCCTACAAGGGGGAACCTGGAGTGCTGGGCGACGAATCGCAGCTCAACTCAGAGCTGGAGGCGTACCGCCAATTCAAATCGAAAGCGACGGCACAGTATTTTGAGATTAAATATGCCAGCTGAAGTTAACATCATTGAACATCCTTTGATTCAGCACAAGCTGACACTGATGCGAAAAGCCGAAACTAGTACGGCAAAATTTCGCTCACTCCTGAAAGAGATTAGCCTGCTGTTGGCATACGAAGTCACACGAGACTTGCCGCTCAAGTATGAACCAATTAAGACCCCATTAGCGCCGATGAACGCCCCAATGTTGGCTCCTGATAAGAAGCTGGTGATTGTTTCCATCCTCCGAGCTGGTCAGGGAATTTTGGATGGCATGTTAGAACTGATGCCATCAGCACGGGTAGGGCACATTGGTTTGTATCGCGATCCTAAAACACTCATCGCAATCGAGTATTATTTCAAAGTGCCATACGATGTGGACAAGCGCAATATGTTAGTGGTCGATCCGATGCTGGCAACTGGCAACTCAGCTGTAGCAGCGATCGATCGACTCAAACAGACTAATCCCCTATCGCTGAAGTTTATCTGTTTGCTTGCTGCTCCAGAAGGAATTAAGCATTTCCATGAACAACACCCAGATGTACCGATTTATACAGCAGCGGTGGATGAGCAACTGGATGAGCACGGCTATATTCTTCCAGGGTTAGGGGATGCAGGCGATCGCCTATTTGGCACAAGATAAATGTATCTATTGAGGCGTGTCGAAGATTTTTAAGAGTACCTGTCTATAGATTTCTATCCCTGCTGCATTCAGGTGAACACCATCTACAGTTAAATTTTCCTTCAACGCCCGGTCCTTAAATAAAGGTTGGATGCCTGATGCTGCAACTGGTACATTCCCTGTAGCCGCGACTTGACGAATCAAAGCGTTAATTTCCTCCACTCGCGGGATTGGACCTGCTAATATTGGATTTTGACTAGCAGCAACAGTTGAGTAAAAAGCCGGAATTAAAACGACTTGTTTAGCCCCTAATGATTGTACCAGTGTAATCGTTTCGTTCATTTTCTTCACAAATAGAGCATCGCTAGTGCCATACAAAGCATCATTTGTTCCAATAGCGATAATTGCTTTTTGGCATTTTACTTTTGCTGAGTTCAGAGTTTTTAATTGTTCGACTAATGAAACCGTGCTCATTCCCGGTAGCGCAAAGTTATAGGTTTGCATTCCCAGGGTATTGCCAAGACCAGAAGAAATAGAATCACCAAATAAGCAGCCACTATATTGCTTAGTTTGGGTATCGATATCTTGATAGGTAACAGCTAGTTGCCACCAAGGTGCTGAGCTGAGGTTATTGTTAAATAGCTGTTGGGATGAGGTAGCTGTAGGGCGATTTCCTCCTTCAGACTGCCGTACAGATTTTGCCCTGTCATTTGAGTTTTGACCACCAAAAATGAAAGCAATTAATTCTGGAACTTGACCCACATCAATTGTTATTCGTTGACTGGGATAAGCTTCTAGCAAACTGATGACACTTAGACCGCCACCTGGGGTGATGGTTCCTAGAATCGAAGCGGCTCGTAAAGCTTGAACTCCTGCATAATCGCGACGCTTATTTACCTCGGTAGCTTTAGACAGAATTTTTTTACCCAATCCTGTATCTAGCACCTTATCCAAAGTGACAATATTAAGGGGAAGCTTAACTTGGAGAATCTGTTGTACAGCAACTCGCTCCTCAGGACTAAGAAAGCCTAGTAACTGCTTAAGAGTCGAAGAAGCCTTTTGCGTTTCAGCATAGGTACGTAAATCTTTAACAGGAAGTGATTCCTCAAATATTGAATATCTAAAGGCGATCTCCTCTGCTGCAAAGTTAGGAGGCGCAGTAAAAAT
>JAFAVL010000670.1 GCA_019242465.1 Chroococcidiopsidaceae cyanobacterium CP_BM_RX_35
GCATATTTATAGGCAATAAAGAATCCTTTGGTTTCACAATTACGGAAGGTGAAGCTCAAAAGCTCGAAGAGTTTATCGAGACGACAACGCTAATTATGAGAATGTTCATATTTATTCTTTTGGGGGCTCAAGTTAACTTTGGTCTGCTCAATAAGTATTTATTTTCAGGCATTGTGGTGGTCACTATCTTTATGCTTGTAGCTAGACCAGCTACGGTATTCGCCTGTACATTGATTGACAGGCGAGCTAAGTGGAGTTTCAAAGAGATGCTGTTTATGTGTTGGACAAGGGAGACTGGCGTTATCCCTGGGGCAGTTGCTGGTATTCTTTTAGGTCGAAAGATACCAGGAGCAGATGTCATTGCTTCGGTAACTTTTATGGCTATCCTGACGACCATTCTAGTTCAAGCAACTACAGCCAAGCTATTGGCCCGAAAGCTTGGGCTCCTAACTGGAGAATAGCTATGAGCAAACCATTAGATACACAACACTCAATCGAAATTTCCAAACGGATAAACAGCAAAACGACTGACTGCTTTAACAATGCTTACAAGGCAGCATTGTTAATTGAGGGTTCAACATATGTCCAAGGATTTTTAGCATTTAGTGGCAAACCCTATACACCCGTTGAGTATAGCTGGATTGAACTTGATGAGGGCATTGTCGATCCAACAATGCCCCACTTAAATAAAGACCCCCAAGACCTCTACTACTTTCCAGCACAACGTCTAACCGTGCAGCAACTGAAAGCAGCAGTAGAAGAGGCGAAGGAAGATTATCCAGAGGATGATTCACTTCCAATTTATGGTATTCCACCTTATGAGTATTACGGTGAACTCATGTTGGGCGGTAAGGACTATGAAGAAGCATATAAGGAGGCAAAGGCTAAGTGTGCTGAGTTAAATAAACCAAAAATCCAGGAGACTAACTGAATATGAGATAACTATGAGAAAAATTATGGGGTGTAAAAGAATTTAGTATGATAGAATCTACTCCGAAGGGGAGTAGCTACCTAGCTAAAAATTAGCTAGTCCACTTGAATCAACATACTGGCGAACTGCCTGGTTCAGGTGACAAGTCTTGAAATATTCAGCCGCAGCGTCTGTATTTGACTAAGCTGAATTTTCAAAATACCTGGAAGCGAGACCTTCACTAAGTGCACATTGAATGTGAGCTTGGTGAAGTCTCTTAGCTTTAACCAAGCCCACTCAGAACAAACAGATACTGAGGAGTTTGGGAATTGAGATGTTGATTGACTGGGAACTCTTTGTCTCGACGTTTGGACTCATTTTTGTCGCCGAGCTGCCAGATAAAACTGCCTTCGCTGCTCTATTCCTGGCTACCTGTCACAACCCATTTGCCGTTTTTGTCGGTGCCGCAGCGGCGTTTGTCATCCAGAGCTTAGTAGCTGTGGCTTTTGGTGGTGTAATGAGTCTACTACCACCTTCACTGGTTCACTTAGCTGCTGGGGTTCTCTTCCTTATCTTTGCTGTTTTAATGTGGCGACGCCAAGATCCTAAAGACGATATTCCCCAATCGCAGTGTGTAGGGCGATCGCTGCGCTTTTATAAAAGTGTGACGGCTGCATTCTTGACCATCTTTATTGCCGAGTGGGGGGATTTAACCCAACTGGCAACGGCGACTTTAGTAGCTAAGTACTCATCTCCTATCACCATTTTTACCGCCGCCACCTTAGCGCTGTGGGCTGTCACAGCTGTTGGAGTCATAGTTGGTTGTCAAGCCAAGAAGGTCATTCAACCAAAGCTATTTCAACGGGTGGCTGCGACTGCCTTCGCCATAGTTGGGCTGACACTTCTCTTCAAACATTAGATGGCGGAGATTGTAGAAACGGCAGAATGACTTCGGCAACCGCTGCTGCATTTTCCTCATGCAACCCTAATGAACCAGTTAGCTTGCGAGTCTCAACTCCTAGTATCTCTGACAAACTCTCCATCTCAGCCTTCGACATTGGTGGCGCTTGCTTACCAATAAGTACCATTATGGGAATGGAAATCGACTCAACCTGAGCGAGAAAATCAGCCCGGTTGCTGACCGGATCTAATGCCCCAGTAACAAAGGCAGCAGGTGCAAACCGTGCCCCTGCTTGTTGGGTAATCTGGTACTTCTGTTGCACAAACGCCGGGGTGAGTTTGGCTGCATCGACAAAGACATGGCGACGGTACATCAGACTCAGGAAGGATGGGCGAGTGTTGAGGTAGTAAAGCAACTGACCAACCAGTGGCGATCGCACTACCTGCCGAACTGTTGTTGCTAATGTAGAGGGAGCTCCCATCGTTGGCAGAGGACCACGCCAGGTTGGAGCTACCAGTACAATCCGCGACCAGACTGAAGACTGTTGTTGTGCTAGTTGCAGGACATATCCGGCAGCATGACCTGCGGCAACGACAGAGATGGGGCGATCAAACGTTGCCTTGACGAAATCTTGCAATAGTTGATGATACAGTGCTGGCTGGTAGTGTAAAGCCGGACGGGCAGATTGTCCAAATCCAAGCCAATCTAGTGCAAACACCTGGAACTGAGGAGCTAAACGTTCTGCCAATCCCCGCATTTCTGAACGACCAGAGACTGTACTAAAGGCTGGCAGCAGTAATAGAGGCGTACCCTGCCCCAGCGTTTCATACACCACCGGAAATTGCTGCCCTTGATAGTGCCACAAGTATTGCTTTACAGAACCACCAATACCGGGAGTCATACGAGTCAATGCCACAGCCGATAGTTGCGGAGTTGTAACCATAGCAAATTAAGGTTTTTCAACGAAGGATTTATTCCAATCTAAAGTAGGGTCGAATGTATACACCTGCCTGCTACAAGTTTTAGATTGAATGAAGTAGATCTCTTCTCTATCGTATCGCGCCGTGATATCGTCCTTCAGGATAGTGTCGAGCAGGATAAACTCCAGGTATTTCACAACAACGACCCCCAATCGGGCACGATAAAACGGTTGTCCGTGATGCTGTCGCCATTCTTTCGCTCCAGGGCATAGTTGTGTTGGCTGCGCTCGACCTCCAATTTAATTACCAGATGTTTAACACCTGTACAGGGGCACTGTTCAGCTTTGAACTTAGAAGTGCGGCGACAAAAACTGAGGTGTCTAGAACCACCTTGATCACTGTGCTGCTAATGTCTCCTCAGTGGTATCATTTGCCGCTATTCTGGCTCGAACCGCTTCAAATTCAGCCCAAATTTCGTCTGCCGAGCGCTTAGGCGCTTGCATAGCACGAGCTAGCCCACGAGCGATAATCTCATTGGCCTGTGCCAGCTCTTCTACCGTGGGCGGCAATTCTTCAATCTCTAGTAAATCGTTGGGGGTGCAAGAAAAAAACTGGCAAAGTTTGGCGAGCGTCTCAAAGGCAATAGCCTTGGTTTTTCCCGCTTCAAGGGCACTCAATTGTTTCTGGGTAATTCCACTCTTCAATAGGCATTAAGATCTTTAGTTTTTTTGTACTATTTTGCATCCCCTTTGGGGATTCTTAGCAGCCGTAAACCACTTAGCATCACGAGTACTGTAGACCCTTCATGCCCAATTACACCCAAGGGAATGTTAATGTAGCCAGTAAAATTGGCAATCAGTAACAGAATAATGAAGCTGAGGGCAAACGCAATATTTTGTTTAACAATCACCTGAGAACAGCGACCTAAGCGAATGGCATAGGCAAGCTTTTCTAAACGGTCTGTCATTAAAACGATGTCTGCTGTCTCCAGAGCAACATCACTACCCGCTGCTCCCATCGCAATCCCTACCGAAGCCTGGGCTAAGGCAGGAGCGTCATTGATGCCATCTCCCACCATCGCTACTGTGCGGTACTGCTGCTGGAGTTGGCGAATCACCTTTAACTTGTCTTCCGGTAGCAGCTCGGCATAGACTTTGTCTACACCAATTGTTTTGGCAACGCTATTTGCTGCTCGTTCGTTATCTCCTGTTAATATGACAATCTGCTCCAGTCCCAATCGTTTCAGCTGAGCTACCATTGCTGCGGCTTCTGGTCGCACGGTGTCGGCGACGGCAATTATTCCTAAAGCCTTACCAGCAGCTTGAGCCACCCACACAACTGTCTTCCCCTCGTCTTCTAGGGCATTGCTCAAGTTCACTAAGTTGGCAGGTAAGCTAAGAATTTGTTGGGAGACAAAAGCGGCTTTACCAACTAAAACCTGCTGACCATCGACAGTCCCAACAATTCCTTGCCCTGGCTGGGCATGTACGTCTATCGCCTCTGACCATTGCAATTGTTGCTGTTGCGCCGCTTGCGCGATCGCCTGTCCGATTGGGTGTTCTGAGAAGACTTCCAGGGCAGCAGCTACTTGGAGGACAAGAGTTTCAGACTGCCCTGTTGCGGCAAAAGTTTTAACAACTCGCGGCTGACCTATGGTTAGGGTACCGGTTTTATCAAAGGCGATCGCTCGCACCCGACCAATTGTCTCTAGCTGGGCACCATTTTTAAACAAAATACCCTGTCGAGTGCCGTTAGTGATACCTGAGAG
The DNA here is from genome assembly GCA_019242465.1 of Chroococcidiopsidaceae cyanobacterium CP_BM_RX_35. Next base: position 4,500 of record JAFAVL010000670.1, read on the forward strand.
CAGTGTGGGCATAATTGATGCCATCAAGGCACAGGGAGAAGCCACTACTAAAAATATCAGCGCTCGATAAATCGTAGTTTCCCAGCTCCAGCCCCAGATAAACGGAGGCAGGAAGGCTATCAGGAGTCCAACTCCTACAACAACCCAAGCATAGCCCCGCTCAAATCTTTCAATAAACTGTTGGGAGGGAGGGGCTTCATTCTGTGCCTGCGCCACAAGTTGGATCACCCGCTGAATCAGGCTACTTTCTGGTGATTTGTGAACCTCTAGCCTCAATGCCCCATTGCCATTGATCGTGCCCGCAAAGACTTCACTTCCTACCGTTTTCTCAACTGGCATGGATTCCCCTGTAATGGGTGCTTCGTTCAGAGTGCTGTAACCTTCAGTAATTAATCCATCTGTAGGGGTCAGTTCTCCTGGCTTCACAATGACCTGATCGCCGATTTGGAGCTGGTTGATCGGAACGAATTGCTCCTGTCCGTGTAGCAGCACCCGCGCCTTATCTGAAGTCAGACTCATTAAACCGCGAATGCC
>JAFAVL010000716.1 GCA_019242465.1 Chroococcidiopsidaceae cyanobacterium CP_BM_RX_35
GCGACAGTTCCACCAACTGCTTCTTCACCAGCTACATCTGCCTGATCCCAAGCAGCATCAATATCTCCACCAGATAGTTCTGGACTCACATCGGTGTACTCTCTCATATTGTCCTGCATAGTTCTTCCACCGATATTGAACCCTGGCTGTTCTTTAACACCAGTTCCGTAAGATTCAGTAATTGCTTCTGGGAGATCCTCGCCGTTAGCAATTTGTTCGTTCTCTGAGTTATTAGCTTCTCTAGTCATAATCTTTACTCCCTACATTCTTGTATACCTACTTTAACAGTAGAATGCTAAGCAGGTATCAATACTAACTTTTCATAACAGCAATAAAAGCTCAACGCCTTTTTATAGCTCTTTAGAGAGAACTTATAACACTAAATAGGATAGATGTTTCCGTCTTTGGAGCGACGAATCTCCTGACTTGTTAGACATAGGCTGTGACTAAATGATGTGATCATGCCAAGAGCGTTGTTCAAAAATTGAAGACGCTACTAAAGATGAAGCAAAACGAATTCATTCAACAGGTTCAGGATGCTGCTCAACTCAGTTCGAGAGAAGAGGCAGAGACTGCTATTCGAGCCACCTTAGAAACTCTGAAAGAAAGTATTGTTGGGAATGAAGCAAGTCAACTGGCAGCACAGTTGCCATCAGAAATTGGTCAATATCTCTTAGGGCGAGAGGGAGAAAACGGTGAATACTTCCCATTGATAGACTTCTATCAGCGCGTGAGCGAAAAAGCAGGTGTGGAGCCGACTACAGCTGCTATTCTTGTTCGGGCTGTGTTCTCCGTGCTACAGGAAGCTGTTACGCCCGGTGAGTTTGCCGACGTACGGGCAAACCTATCACAAGATTACCTGGAACTTTTCCCAACACCAAGTAGCAAACCAGTATCGTAGTCAATCACAGTAAAAACTAATGACATACAATCAAGCTATCAATAAGCGCGTTGCCATCCTGATTGAAAATGGTGTGGAAGACGCAGAGTTTAAAGTTCCCTACAAGGGGTTACAGATGGCGGGAGTCGAAGTTGTTGTACTCGGTTCCCGTATGAATGAAGCATATAAGGGTAAACAGGGCAAACTTTCTCAGGAAGCCGATGGGACAACGACAGAAGCTGTTGCTTCTGAATTTGATGCTGTCGTTATTCCTGGTGGCATGGCTCCAGATCGGATGCGCACTAACCCCAACACGGTCCGCTTTGTTCAAGAAATGACGGCACAAGGAAAGCTAGTTGCTGCCGTTTGCCACGGACCGCAAGTTCTGATCGAAGGCGATTTGCTTAGAGGTAAACGAGCTACAGGTTTCGTCGCCATTCGGAAGGACATGATCAATGCTGGTGCCGACTACACTGATGAACCCTTGGTGGTTGATGGCAACTTAGTGACATCTCGTCAACCTGGAGATTTAGCGATTTTCACCACTGCAATCCTTAGTCGTCTGGGTTATGGCGGTAAAGATGTCGCGTTGCCAGACGAGAAGGATGTCACTGCTGAGTGGTGGAAGCTAGCTGACTCTTGGAGTGGTTCAACAAAAGGTGAGATTGTCAAAGGTCTGAACACCGCCCTAGCGGGTGAGCGCTACGGAGAAGAAGCGTTTGAGCAGTATGCTCAGAAGACATCGGATACTGAATTGCGATCGCTCCTGCAAGAGATGATTGTTAATAAACAGCAACATATCAAGGTGCTAGAAGCGCATCTAGCGGCTCTAGGCGAAAAACCATCTTTACCAGCACAAGCGGCTGATAAGTATGCCAAGTTGAAGACTGCATTACAAGGCAGTGATGAAAAATTCCTCCTCCGCACTATCCTCGGCGATATCCAAACTGGTGTTGTGGATGCTTACAACTTGCGGACGCAATTCACTGATCCCGTATCAACCGCCATTTTTACCGCAATTGAAAATGATCTAGCACTGTACGAGCGGCACTTAACAGAGATCTACCGGACACGAATGGGCACTGCTAATGTGCAACCAGCGCAGCCAACAACAAGTGCTGCCGTCAAAATGTGAGTTACTAGTGGCATGACATCAACACCAGAAGATAAGCTGACAAACCAGAGTGGAACGGAGCGTTGGGCATCGCTAATAGGGGGCGGTGCCCTAGTACTGATGGGTTTAAGGCAAGGCTCCTTACGAGGTGCTTTAATGGCACTGGCAGGAGGGGGTCTTGTCTACCATGGTGCGACTGGACAAAGTGGCATACAGGAAGCAGTAGACATGAACCAAGGCATCAAGGTTGAGAAGACTGTAACAATTAATAAACCAGTAGATGAGCTGTACCGCTACTGGCACGATTTTGAGAAACTTCCAACTTTCATGAAGCATCTCAAATCTGTGCAGGTATACGATGCTAAACGTTCGCATTGGGTAGCTAATGCACCTCTAGGTACAAGTGTTGAATGGGATGCAGATATTGTCACAGATCAAGAGAATCAATTAATTGCTTGGGCTTCAGTTGCAGGAGCAGATGTTGACAACTCTGGTTTTGTGCGCTTTACTCCTGCGCCGGGTGGACGTGGTACTGAGGTCAAGGTTGTTATTGAATACAATCCGCCTGGAGGTGCAATCGGAGCAGCAATTGCCAAACTTTTTGGTGAAGAACCAGAACAGCAAGCTGGGGATGACCTTCGCCGCTTCAAACAACTTATGGAAGCAGGCGAAATCGCCACAACAGAAGGTCAGCCTTCTGGTCGTAAGTAACAATACGGAGAATATTCAATGAAAGCTGTTTGCTGGCATGGGACTACTGATGTCCGCGTCGATACAGTACCAGATCCCAAAATCATCAATCCGCGTGATGCAATTATCAAGATCACATCAACAGCAATTTGCGGTTCTGATTTACACCTTTATGACGGCTACAACCCCACAATGCAAGAGGGAGACATCCTGGGTCATGAATTTATGGGGGAGGTTGTTGAGCTAGGCAGCGGCGTTAAGAATGTCAAAATAGGCGATCGCGTAGTCGTTCCTTTTACCATTTCCTGCGGCTCGTGTTTCTTCTGCAACCGGAATTTATGGTCCCTATGCGATAACTCCAACCCTAATGCTTGGATGGTGGAACAACTAATGGGTCATTCTCCATCAGGTTTGTTCGGCTACTCCCATCTGACGGGAGGCTATGCGGGAGGTCAAGCGGAATACGCGCGCGTTCCCTTTGCTGATGTCGGTTTGTTCAAGATTCCGGATGGATTAACAGATGAACAAGTCCTGTTTCTTACTGATATCTTCCCTACCGGCTATATGGCAGCGGAGAACTGCGATATTCAGCCTGGAGATACAGTCGCTATCTGGGGTTGCGGACCAGTTGGACAGTTTGCGATCAAGAGTGCCTATATGTTAGGTGCTGAGCGAGTCATCGCTATTGATCGAGTTCCCGAACGCCTCCAGATGGCTAAAGAGCAAGGCAAGGCAGAAGTCCTTAACTATGAGGAAGTTGAGGTGGGTGAAGCCCTCAAAGAAATGACGGGTGGGCTAGGTCCTGATGCAGTGATGGATGCGGTGGGAATGGAAGCTCATGGTATGGGTTTGGAAGGCTTCTACGACCAGGTGAAACAAGCGGCACGCCTAGAAACCGATCGTCCCAATGTATTGCGACAGGCGATCGTTGCCTGTCGCAAAGGCGGTACAGTGTCGGTACCCGGTGTCTACACCGGCTTTATCGACAAGATGCCCATGGGTGCTTTCATGAATAAAGGC
>JAFAVL010000773.1 GCA_019242465.1 Chroococcidiopsidaceae cyanobacterium CP_BM_RX_35
TCATCAGGGTTTGGCAGGCAACCGTCAGGCAATCCATGCAGAGTACGGGAAAGACAGCTTCATGAATATCTCATCGTTGGAAGGCAGGGTGAAAGATTTCAGTTAGGATTTGAAGATCTTAATTCTTTAGACAAAGCTGAAGCAGTATTTAAGCAGGTCAAACAAGAAACGGGACTTGAACCTGAGCAAGCTTTTACCTTACTGAACACCTGTTTACGAGCTTTGGAACGTTCAGGGCAAATTAGAGAGCTAGGCAAGTTGGTGAACACTTTGCCAGAAGAGCGAACTTTAAAGTTGGAAGATTTAGGTATTAAAGAGCGGCAAGTTGGTCAATTAATACTATCGTTACTGCATATGGGGCTAAATCCTGCCTCAGTAAAAACTCAACTTCTGCCAATGTTGTCTTTGCCTAATGATCTGAAAGAGGCGATTAGACAAAAAGGTTTAAAAGGTGCTCATGCACTCGTCTTAGCAACACTTTCCCCCAAAACACTTGAGAGGAGTGAGAAAGTTGCTGCCAAGGAGCGCGGTGCCGCCACTGAAACTGTACTAATCAGCGCCTTAAATGTGACTAAGACTCGTGAACTCGTTGCTGAAATTAAGGCTAAGTACACTACTGTTCGTCAATCTGAATCAAAAAGGATGACATTACTCATTAAAAGAATTGATAAGCTTATGAAGCCGGAAGAACTCAAATCGGCTTCACCTGAACAACTGACAGAACTGCGACAAAAGCTGGCAGGAGCGCTAAAGACATTAGAAGAAATTTAACTTGGGCTATTGTGGAAATTCAACTTTCCACGGAGCAAGAAATAACTGTTCAAAACCAGGATGTACCGCCTCAGATAATCTTTGTACAGAGAACTCCCTAGGGTTTTAAAAAATATCAGCAAAAGCTGTAATATGGTTCCCAGAAAAGCTAAAGCTCAACACAAATTAAGTGAAGTAGAGCAAAACTCTTCTAAGGTAAGTACTCAGGTTTCAGAAGATGGGCCAGCGTCGGTGGCAGAAACTACAACAGTAATTCCTGAAGTAGTTGAGGAGCTTAGTCAAGAGGAAATTGAGGATCGGCTGCGACTAGAATTAAAGGTCGAACGAGCTGTGTTTGAGGCGGGCAAGGCACTACGGGAATTGCGAGATCGACGATTGTATCGAACTACACACAAGACGTTTGAAGATTACTGCCAAGAGCGGTTTAAGTTTACACGCCGTCGCCCGTACCAGTTGATTGATGCGGCTGATGTAATAGAAAACTTATTCTTGACCGATGATGTTGAGGATTTGTGTACCATTGGTACACAAACTTGGCCGACTAATGAACGGCAGGTACGGGATTTAGTTGATTTGGCACCAGAAGAACAAAGGCAGGTATGGCAGAAAGCCGTAGAAGCAGCAGGTGGTAAAGTCCCATCAGGGCGGATTGTCAAAACCATAGTCGAGCGCCTCAAAGAAAAGCCCCTACCCCAAACTCCTCTCAGCTACATGCGCGGAGATGCTTTTATCCTCCAGGGGTTATCAGGACCAGAACGCCGCTACAACAACTGCTGGGCGATCGCCCGTGAGATCCTTGAGTTTTCCCTCAAGGTCGAGACACACGATGGTAAATTGCAGGTGAAACCAGAGAACCTTGAACCGATTGATGACCGAGCAGTTCATCGTCAACTGGCAGCTCTACTCAAGCGTATCCAGCGATTGAGGAAGTTTGAACTTGACCGTGGTGCTATTGGAGTACTGGAACTATTGGGGAAACAGACATTCCTGACAGAGGTTGAGGAAAGATTGCTAACGGTGTTAGAAGATTATTATGGTATTGCCAAACATTGATGACTACTGTGAAATCAGCCGCACCCACGCCTAAATCTCTACCATCATCTACTGGCTCTTTGCCAACCAGACCGTTTGAGGAGCTGACCAGTGAGGAAGCCATGCTCCGGCAGCGGCTGGAGATGAAAGCTGAGCGAGCGCTCCTTAAAGCCGCAGTCGGGCTACGGCAGATACAAGGGTTACAGCAATACGACTCAACATCTCAATGGCTTTCTCAGCAATGGGGAAATAAGCAGAAGGTAGAGGAGGCGATGTTAGAAGCCATGAGAGCACTGCACGAGTTGTGTGAGCGCCGTTTGTTCCGCAGCACTCACTATCGGTTTGACCAGTACTTGTGTGAGCGCTTTGGTTGGTCGGCGGAGGAAATCTATCCGGCTGGTCAAATTCATCGCTGAAATCTTTGGCGTGGCTGCATAATCAATTCCTATTCCAACGAGTTTTCTGTCCTCAACAACTTTTTGCGACACAAGCGTTTTGGCAACACAACCATCTAATCTGGACTTACTTACAACAAAAGTTAGCTGTCAGCAGCATCAAAGCCAACACCGGAGATGACCATCAATGCACATTTCTATCCGCCCGCTACTTGAGAGCGAGCTACCCCTAGCTGACCACATCTTCCGCCAAGCCTTTGGCACCTTTATTGGACTGCCTGACCCTAACCAGTTTGGCGGTGATGCTCACTACATCGAACACCACTTTCGGGCTGACCCAACCGCGGCGCTTGCTGCTCTGGTGGATGGGAAACTAGTTGGCTCGAACCTGGCAATTAACTGGGGGAGCTTCGGTTTCTTTGGACCGTTGAGTGTTCATCCTGATTTTTGGCATCAGGGAATCGCCAAGTATTTGATTGCAGCGGTTATGGAACGGTTTACCCAGTGGGGGACTCGACACGTAGGTCTGTTCACCTTCCCCAATAGCCCAAAGCATCATGCGTTGTACCAGAAGTTTGGGTTCTGGCCGCGTTTCCTTACCTGCATCATGGCTAAACCGATTCCCCAAGTTCCTCACAGGCTACAGGGAACAAGATACTTGGAGATGGACTCGGATAAACGCTCCTACTGTTTGAGTGCGAGCTTTGAACTCACCAATGCCATTTATGAGGGATTGGATGTGTCACGGGACATTTGTGCAGTCCATGCCCAAAAATTGGGCGATACGGTTTGGCTTTGGGATGAGGCAGGGTTGGCAGGGTTCGCAGTTTGTCATTATGGTGCGGGGACCGAGGCGGGTAGCAACACTTGTTATGTCAAGTTTGGGGCAGTGCGACCGGGATTTGGTGCTGGACAGCGGTTTGAACAGTTGTTAGACCTGTGCGAAATGCTGGGTGCTGCCGAGGGGATGTCGCGCCTTGTTGCTGGAGTCAATACAGGTCGCCATGAGGCTTACCGCAGAATGATTGCTCGTGGTTTTCACACTGAAATCACGGGGGTAGCGATGCAAAGACCAAATGAGTTGGGCTACAACCGACCGGATGTTTTCGCCCTAGATGATTGGCGCTAGCAATCGGAAGCTGCATGGCACGATGTAGCTCATTGATCCACTTCCACAGTTGACATCCTCCCACCGCTAATTCAGAGTACCGAATATAGCGGTGGATTCCATAGAGTCGCCTCTACGGGTTCCTGGCTCCACAAGCCCACTTAACCAGCCACAGTTCCCCTCGACTAACCAAAAGAGCTGTTGCCAACAGTAGAGTTACGACTTCTAGCTACTATCGGGGTGAAGTTGATGGTGGCTTACCTGTACATCGAATGGTATCAGGCTTGCCTTGTCTGCCCATAAAAACAACCAATACCTGGGCTGGTATATTTCCTAGATTCCTCCCGTCATGGCAGGTGTTTATCACTTCCAGAAACGAGTCTCCCTGTTTAAATTGACGTTGTTGACCACTAGCTGTCTCAACGGTCAACTTCCCTGTCATGATATAAGCATAAGTTGGGTTAGGATGTTCATGCCACCCAGTTTGTCCACCAGGCGGAATTGTGACCAGTTCAGATTTAATCTCTGGTTTAGTTGTTTGAGGATATTGCAGCGGCTGTCCACCAGCAGTGGTAGATGAATTCAACAAGAGCTTAACCGCTGGTTGTCCTCTAACAGGTAATACTGCACAGATGAAAAACCAAGCTGGTGTAGCTAGAATAGTTCCTAATTTCATGATGATAACCCCGACAATTTCTTATATTTTGCAGCTCAGAAGTGGAGCTTTAGCGAACAACTGGTTGCGGGTTTTGCTCCCTAGGGGAATTTGTCTGGAAGCCTCTAGGTAAGTGACATTCAATCGACTCAAGCTAAAGTGACTAAAGTCTTTTGAGTTTGAAAGTCTAGAGTAGTAATAATGGCTCAGTCTAAGTTCTGGCAAGGGATTCCCACTCATTTGACCTTGGAACAGTTTGAAGAATTTGTCTTGCCCCACCTGTACATGGGGACTCGCGGTCCTCAGCCTAAGCTCGCTTTGCATGTCATCTTCAACTACATCTTAAAACTGTTGTACCTCGGCTGTCAGTGGAAAGAGTTGCCCATTGAAAAGAACAAGGATGGGCGACCAGAGAGCCACTACACAAGAATTTATCTTGCCTTTAGGCGATTTGAAGCCCATGGATGCTTTGAAGCCATTTTCGCGGGGTCTGTATCGCAACTTTCCCTGAAAGGGCACCTCGACATCAGCGTCATCCACGGTGATGGGACAACCACAGCGGCAAAAAAAGGCGGCGACAATCTCGGATTCAGCGGGCACAAGCACTTTCATTGGGGACAAAGTTGTGGCCTTCTGCGATCGCCACTGTAATGTGGTCGCCCCTTTTGTCGCAGCTCCTGGTAATCGTCATGAGTCGCCACTGTTGCTCAAAGCATTGCCCCAAGTGATCCGCATCGCCAAGCATGTCGGACTCGAGCTGAACAAGACCATCGTCAGCCTCGATGCAGCCTACGATAGTCGGGCTAACCGCAATGCCATTTTTAATCGTGGCCTGGTCCCTAATATTCCGGAAAATCCACGAGGCAGACGCACTCCCAAACTTGGACGCAAACCTTTGTTCGAGCCAGCTCATTATCAGGAACGATTTTTCACCATCGAGCGGGTGTTCGCTTGGGAAGATAAGTTTCGTCGTTTACTGCTGCGCTTTGAACGCATCAGTCAGTTGCACTATGCCATGAAAAGCCTCGCATACACCATGATTAATCTCCGGCATTTCTGCTAGAGCTAAAGTTCTCGTCATCCATTCTCCCAGAGGTCTCGGTGCGAGAGACCCAGATTTTTCATGACTAGGAAGCGGGAATATTGGGAAAAAGAGCATGGAAATTATCAAAATAGATTGTTCTCTCCCCTTGAAGGCTCAACCTAACCTTGCCGCTCGATATTTCACATCAACTTTTACACAAAACCCGCAACCAGTTGGTATTCAGAGTGGGCACTGGACCATTAGTATCCAAGGCTGCCCTCGACCCGCAAAATTCGTCACATTGTTGCGAACGTGTACGTTTCATCGACTCTCCACGAATCATTTGTGCTGCGCAAGTGGGGACGAATCCGTTTATCCAATTCTGGTGCATACTTCAGCACCCAACGATTAATAGTTGAGTGGTCTACTTCCACTCCCCTCTCCTGCATCATTTCTTCCAAGTCTCGGTAGGACAGTGCATATCGACAGTACCACCGCACATTGAGGAGGATGATCTCTGCCTGAAAATGACGCCACTTAAATAGAGGAGGGGTAGACATTGGAAGCGGAGCCATAACTACAGAAGCTTTCCTACCCTACCATCTCACTCTACTTCTTGCGACACAACCGTTTATTGTTCCGTTGCTAAGAAAACCCCTATA
>JAFAVL010000176.1 GCA_019242465.1 Chroococcidiopsidaceae cyanobacterium CP_BM_RX_35
TCCAATCCAGTCGTAAACGATTTGAATCGGTAAGCCCGTAGGAGTTGCTGTCCTGACTTCATCAAGTGCTTGCGCTCATTGGACTTCAACCAAGTATTCAAATGTATCGGCGAGTCGAAATGTATGATGGAGTACCATTTGACAACCCCATCCCTACACTCTAGAGGCGGACAGAGGTCGGTCCGCAGGAATCCTTCATGCTGTTGGGCACTACTAGTGAGTTCGGTATGCCATGCCCTGAAGGCAGATTCTTTGCCCGCCAGCACAATATGCTCGATGACAACACTGGAGTAAAAAGCTTGCTCAGCATGAAGATTTGGCATTATTCACTGTTTCTACCCGACGGTAGAGTGGCAATAATTGAAAATTTTTTGTAGAATAGTAACATAAGGCACAGAAAAAGATTCGAACATACAACTGTAAAGTCAAACAATAAAGAGGTCGTGTGGTGACAGGTTTGGAAGTGCCTCCTGCAATGTAGCAATTGAGGAGGTTCACAATGCAATTATCTAACCGCAGCCCACAAGAGTATCAGTGGCAAGCTTATAAGCAACTGGAACTACTTCCAGCTTCCGTCCCAAATCCATCTGCTAACACACCCAAATTCCGGTTGGGATTAGGTATCGCTTGGCGGACGCTAGTTTCTTTTCTAGTTGATGAGCTTGTCGATCAGGAGCAACAAGTAGAGTATCTAGAACGGTGTTGGACCTCAGAATCTGGAGATGATGAGGGACTGTCTTCGAGAAATACACTACAGCGACTCTGGACACTAATGAACTAATCCTAGTGCTGATACTAATGAATCACGTTGGGATTGTTCTCAACCATTGCTGTTTGTGCTTTTGGTGGCTGGGTGGGAGTTCGATTAGGCAAAATTAGATTCAAGACCAACGCAAAAAGTGAACCAGTAGCAATACCGGACTCCAAAATACTCTTCAAGAATCCAGGGAAGTTTTCTAACGATTCAGGGACAAACGTAACACCTAATCCGGCAGAAAGCGAAACGGCAAGAATCACGAACGAGCGATTCGTCATTTCTATGCCACGCAGAATATTAAATCCAGCAACCGCAACTGTACCAAACATCAGCATCACGGCTCCCCCAAACACCGCGGTTGGGGTGGTCCTAAGAAAACCCCCAACGATCGGAAATAATCCGAGAAACGTTAGCACGGCAGCAACATAGTAGCCAACGAACCGACTACCAACACCTGTAAGTTGGATGATACCGTTGTTTTGTGCTAACGTCACAACCGGAAAGCTACCACACACCGATGCCAACAAAGAATTGCAACCGTCTCCCAAAATGCCACCCTTCAACCGTCGGAAGAATGTAGCTCCTTTAATTGGCTCACCTGTCACCATCGACGTTGCGGTGATATCTCCAATTACCTCCAGTGTTAGAGCAATATAGATAATTGCGAAGGAAACGAAGACACCCCAATCAAATTTCAAACCAAAGCGGAATGGAATGGGAAAATTGAACAGAGGCAAGCCAGACAACTTGCTGAAATCGACAATACCGAGAAACAGGGAGATGGCAAAGCCAACCCCCAATCCGATGATGATTGACCCCATCCGCAAGAACTTGTTCGTACTGGCACTACAAATCATCACAATGGCAAATACGATTCCTGACAGCGCCCAGTTTTGCAAGCTGCCAAACGTGCCATTGTGCTTGGCACCCGCTCCACCTGCCATGTATGTCATGCCAACTTTAATTAGGGTCAATCCAATTAGAGTGACTGCGGTGCCTGTAACTAATGGTGTGAAAATCTTCTGCGTTAAATGTAGAAATCGGCTGGCAATGATCGGGATAAATGAACCGAAGAAGCAGAGTCCTAAAATGAGTGATAACGCTTCCTGTGGAGACATTCCCTGCTTGAGAGAAGACGTGGCAACTGCCAGCATTGGGGATACAAAGGCAAAACTCGTGCCCTGAATGCTTAGCAACCCAGAACCGATCGGTCCAATTGTTCTAGCTTGGATAAATGTCGCAATCCCTGAAATGAACAGCGACATCCCCAAGAGGTATGCTGTTGTTGCGCCATCTAGTCCGAGAGCTGTACACACTAAGAAAGCTGGCGTAACAATGGGAATAAAAATTGCGCAAACATGCTGTAGTGCCACAAAAATAGCTTCTGAAAACGGGGGCTTGTCGTTCAAGCCATACAAAAGGTTGTGAGGACGGGATACCTCTTTTTCGGAAACTTGGTGAACATCTGCCTCAATCGGTGCTGACATTATTAATCCTCAGATTGGACACTGGTTTTGTAATAAATAAAACGGGGGCTTTCGTTCAAGCCATACAAAAGATTATGAGGACGGGATAGCTCTTTTTTGGAAACTTGGTGAACATCTGCCTCAATCGGTGCTGACATTATTAATCCTCAGATTGGACACTGGTTTTGTAACAAATGCAATCTTTTGCGTGACTTTTAGATTAATTTGAGTTGATGAAAAATGTTTAGTGACTATGAGTTAAAAGGCTCAACTTCATTGAGTCGTTGATTTTGCATACAGTATACAAATAGGCATCGCATTGAATTGTATAATAAAATACTTTTTTACCTGGATTAGCAAACAAACTTTGAGCTTGCGCTCTTCGCGTCACTGTTTTAACTCATTTACTATTTGCTCACTCCGGAAAGTGACAGAAGAGGGTTAAGTGGGGTTGAAGTAAGAATCTCCCGCCACAGGCGCAAGCCCTGGCCGTGAGAGTGTCAACCATTAAGATTGCTTTCAATCGTAATGTGAGAATTAGCATTTCTCACGATTAGAGAGATGCTTTCTTAGCCGAACTACTACAGCTTCTACCTTGAGATGGATTGATTTTCCCTCAAAACTAACTAAAGCTCATAGAGATAAAGGGCTTTATAAAGTGTGAGCAATGTGGCTTTTCATCAAGAATGTTTAGGTGTCGAACAGCCAGCCGTTGGTCAACTAATTCGGGAACTCCGGCAAACCTTGAAGCTGACGCAGGAAAAGTTTGAGGCTCAAACTGGAGTTACTTTTCCCACCATCAATCGCCGGGAAAACGGCCATGCCACACCTTCTCCCTTAGCACTTAGGCAAATTGATACCCTACTCAACCAGTTAGCTGAGTCGCCTGACGCAATTTTACGAGAACGCAGTCAGACAATGCGAGGAAAATATTTTCCCGCAAGGGAGCTAAAAGCATGAGGGCAGAGAAACACGAGGGAATGGCTGAAAACCTCTTTGGGGGTGACGGCGAGATCAGTGCGTTGCTGCGTTCGCACGACTGGTCGCAAACACCTCTAGGTGCTGTCGAAACTTGGTCAGAGAGTTTGAGAACGGCTGTGCAGATTCGATTGACCGAACTTGATCAAGCCCAGACTTCAGAAAAGGCGCAGCGAGAACTAGCCCTGCCACCGCAGGATTGCACACAAACAGCTGCCTTACATCAAGCAGTTGAGGAAACAGCAGAGCGGACTTGGGCAGTCGTCGAACTTGCCCGTGCTGAAGCAGCACTGCGCGAATCCGGCAAAAAAGTTGATGCAACCTTCGAGAGTGAGGAGCAAAGCCGCAATATTCTAGAAAGCATTACAGATGCTTTCTTTGCCGTCGATCAGAACTGGCGGTTCACCTATGTTAATCAAACTGCCTATACCCTCGTCAATCGCACGCCAGGCGATTTAATTGGGAAAATCTTTTGGGAAGAATTTCCGGGAGTCAAAGACAGCAAGTTTGAACAAATGCACCGCCGCGTCATGCGCGATCGCATCGCTGAGTCCCTTACCGAGTTTTACCCCGACCACGATCGCTGGTATGAAGTCCGCACCTATCCTGCTGCGAACGGTGTCACCATGTATTTCAGGAATGTCACCGAGCAAATTCAAGCGGAAGCCGCCTTGCGCGAGAGTGCAGCTCGGTTTCGCCGCCTTTTTGAGTCCAAAATCATTGGCATGGGCATCTGAACTCGATCGGGCGGGATCGTCGATGCCAATGATGCCTTGCTCGACATCATTGGTTACACTCGGCAGGATTTAGAGACTGGACTTTTGAACTGGCAGGAGATTACGCCACTGGAGCATCATTGGCTGGATGAACAGGCACTCGCTGAAATTGCGATCAGCGGCACCTGCCCTTCCTACGAGAAAGAATACATTCATAAACAGGGGCAACGCATTCCCATTCTGGTCGGCGCAGGCGCGTTTGCAGACACAATAGACACAGGCTTTTTCTTCATCATTGACTTGACTGAGCGCAAAGCTGCTGAAGCGGAACGCGAGCAACTGCTGCAACAAGAGCAAGCCGCACGAGTTGCCGCCGAACAAGCCAATCGGGTTAAAGATGAGTTCCTCGCCGTGCTGTCGCATGAACTGCGATCGCCCCTGAACCCCATTTTGGGCTGGACACGCCTGATGCGAAACGGTAAACTCGATCCAGCCCGTCAAATCGAAGCCTTGGCAATCATCGAGCGCAATGCCAAACTACAATCGCAACTGATCGAAGACTTGCTCGACATTTCCCGCATCCTGCAGGGCAAGCTCACCTTAACCGCGGCTCCGGTTAGTTTGGCATTTGTCATTTCTGCTGCTGTTAAAACCGTAAGTTTAGCAGCAGACGCGAAGCAGATTCAAATCACGCTTGACCTTGACTCGGAAGTCGCTCCCATCTCTGGCGATGCTGCCCGACTTCAGCAAGTGGTCTGGAACCTGCTAACCAATGCTGTCAAGTTTACTACCAACGGCGGACAGGTGACGGTTGAACTGAGGCGAGTCGGTGCCGAAGGCAGCTTGCTTTGCAATCAGATGGCTCAAATTCGAGTCATCGATACTGGAAAGGGAATCAGTCCGCAATTTCTGCCCTATATGTTTGAATATTTTCGGCAAGAAGACGGCTCAACCACCCGCAGATTTGGCGGTTTAGGACTGGGTCTGGCGATCGTCCGGCAAATTGTAGAACTGCACGGGGGCACGATCAAAGCACAGAGTGAGGGTGA
>JAFAVL010000235.1 GCA_019242465.1 Chroococcidiopsidaceae cyanobacterium CP_BM_RX_35
GCTTTGTTTATATTATGAAACTGATTTCCAGGAGCTTTGGGTGAAGGGAGACATTCGCTCAACTGGAGTTGGAGATGTAGGTCAGGTAAGGGTAGGGCAAAATATAGTTGATTTTGCTTTTTCCCCCGGTGAAGGTGAAACTATAGACCAGAAAATTTCTAGTCTAATCAGTTCGGCACGCCAACGTATCAAGGTTGCCTCAATGGTATTAACTTCTCGTGCCATTTTGGCAGCACTGGCGGAAGCTATTCAATTTAGGCAAGTAGACGATTTTAGTGGCATCTATGACGCGACCCAAATGAAACACATTGTTGCCCAGTGGCAAAGGTCGTCAAAAAGCACTGGAATTAGCTCAACCTTTGAGGAAGTGGCAAGTCATTTAGTGGGAAAACACTCAACACCTTATTCTCCCAAAGGAAAACATGATTTCATGCACAACAAAGTAGTGGTATGTGATGACGCCGTTGTCACCGGAAGTTATAACTTCTCTCACAGTGCTACTCAAAATGCTGAGAACATGTTGATTCTGCATAGCACAGCACTGGCAGATCAGTATGCTGCCTACATAGATGAATTGACAAGTCAATATCAACAATTGCACTAAGATTTCAGCAAACTAAATGAGGAGAGCAAGGGGTAATGTGGACTTTGCCAAAAAAGATGTTAGTTGAACTAGGAGGTCAGCTAACGGGTAGTATTGCACTAAGTTTTATACCAGCTCAAATACAACAAAATGAAACTATTTCTAGCTGTGAGCCTAGATTTAAAGCTCTACCAATTCTTGCACATGCTGTGGTTTATAGACAAGACAGAGACTATCTAATCCGGGTGTGGGGCTTGTAGTACCACCTCCATAGCCGCAGGCGACTGCGAACCCGAAGGGTACTTCTGCGGTGGGACACATCGTGGATAAATTGCCTGCTGACGGGGGCTGCAAGGGAAACGTCCGGATGAAACAGGAAATCCCAGAGGCGACTCTGGGAATCCTCCACCATAACGCCTGAGCTGTTGGTGGGGGAGGATGTCAAAAGCCTAACTCAGCACTCCACACTGACCTTGATGCCGCAATAAGTGATCGCATAGTACTAAAGCCACCATTGCTTCTACCATTGGCACGGCTCTAGGTAACACGCAAGGGTCATGCCGTCCTTTTGCTGATAGTACCGTCTCTTCACCTGCACGGGTGACTGTACGCTGCTCTTTGCGAATCGTTGCAGTCGGCTTAAAAGCCACCCGTAGAATAATATTCTCTCCGTTAGAAATCCCACCTTGAACTCCGCCTGAACGGTTTGTCACAGTGCGGATTTCACCATCTTCATCACTGTAGAACTCGTCATTATGTTCGCTGCCAGTTAGCAATGTCCCAGCAAAGCCAGAGCCAATTTCAAAACCTTTGGTGGCAGGCAAAGACATTACACCTTTGGCTATATCGGCTTCTAACTTGTCAAACACTGGGGAACCTAGCCCTTTCGGCACATTCCGGGCAACGCATTCCACAACCCCACCAATAGAATCCCCGGCTTGCCGCACCTGCTCAATGAGTTCAATCATTGCGAGAGCGTATTTGGCATCAGGACAGCGGACAATGTTGCTTTCAACTTGCGCCAGGGTAACAGTATTGGGATCAACTACCGCTTCTAATTCTTTGATGCGCTTAACGTAAGCGACAATTTCTACACCAGCAACTTGTTTCAGGATTTTTTTGGCGATCGCTCCTGCTGCTACCCGTCCAATCGTCTCCCGTGCCGACGAGCGTCCCCCGCCTTGCCAATTCCGAATGCCATATTTAGCATCATACGTCGCATCGGCATGGGAAGGGCGATACATCTGAATCATCTCATCATAGTCTTGAGAGCGAGTATCTTTGTTCCGTACCAGAATGGCAATTGGTGTTCCTAAAGTCTTTCCCTCGAACACTCCCGAAAGGATTTCACAAGTGTCTGCTTCTTTTCTCGGCGTCGTGATTTTGCTTTGACCTGGACGCCGTCGGTCTAATTCTAGCTGGATTTCCTCAGCCGAGATTTCTAGTTGCGGTGGGCAACCATCAATGGCAACGCCCACACCACCACCGTGGGATTCACCAAAAGTCGTGACGCGGAATAAATGCCCAAAGGTGTTGCCCATGATGCCTAGGAGAAAGACTAGCGATCAGGATCTTAACAGCTTTACGATTTCCCTATACCTGCTCTTTCATTGAGCGGTGGATAAGTCGGCAGGGCCAAGAGAAGGCTCCAGCGATACTAACTGCAATAATGATGGCTAAGACTAACCAGTTACTTTTTTGTGGTGTCGATGAGGTTTTATCTTCAGCGCTTTCGACTAGTTCTGGTAGGGAGTGAGATAGCTGAGAAACTGTAATCACCCCTTCAATCAAGGCTCCAATCAAATAAGCTCCCAGTGCTATTCCTAACCAGTTAGACATGACTTTGTGCTTTGCAGACCCGCTGAGCTGAATTTTTTATGAGCAATTAGCTCGGGTTCTTGCTCTAATGACTTTCTGGCCCTACAGACTTTCTTTCACAGGCTGTGTCACGAATCAGGTGAAGCCTAGAATTGATGTAACTGTTAAGACTACTAATCTCTGGTTCGGCAAGCACCTGTTGAGCAGTGAACTGTTTGAGCAACCACTGTACCAATGCGAGATCGTCTAGCTGTAAGAGCGTACTTACTTGTGTAGATTCTATCATCGTCCAGAGCTGTCGCATTGTTGTGGGGGTCATATTGTCTAAGCTCTTAAGGTTTTCTTTAGAATTTAATTTTTACATCGTTTCTCAGTTTTGAGCAACTTTCGAAAGTTATGTTCATAGTTTCTGATCATGAACTAGTCACGAGCCATTTCTAGCTTGTATCTAAGGCTACAGAGTAGACTAGTGATTATGCCTCTCTTAGGTGTAGTTGAGAGGAAGAAGCCTTTACCTTGTATGGATTTATCACTCTAAAATCTAGGATTCCAGACAATTTTATCTAAATCTCAACCGTTAAGTCTATTCCAAGAATCATAATTAGGTTAGTGAGCAGTGTTGGAGAGATCCCAAGAAAAAAGGAGGTACTCTCGTGAAGTTTCTTGCCGTTCATCCAAGCGCCCTCATGTATTCAAAGGTTTTCCTGCGGCTAGAGCCATTGGGATTAGAATTGATCGCTAAGGCTGTTTGTCGGGCAGGACATGAAGCTCAGATTATCGATTTACAGGTAGAAAATCACAAAAATTACTTCCGCACGCTCCGTAAATGGCAGCCTGATGTAGTGGCTTTTTCCTGCAATTATCTGGCGAATGAACCGGAGATTATCGATCTTGCTCAGGCGACTAAGGCAGAACTGCCCCACAGTTTTATCTTTGTGGGAGGACATAGTGCCTCCTTTACAGCTCAAGAACTCCTGGAACACGCAAAAGGTGCAATTGACTGCATTCTTAAAGGCGAGGGCGAAGCTGCTGTAGGTCAGCTGCTACAGGCAGTCGAGCACGATCACAAAGCCTTGACCACAGTACCTGGAGTTGTGACCAGAAACGGGCAAGGACCGCCTCCAATTTTTGTGCAAAGCCTAGATGAATTACTGCCAGCACGTCATTTGCTGCACCATCGCCGCAAGTACTTCCTGGGAGAGTTAGACCCTTGTGCCTCGATTGAATTCAGCCGTGGCTGTCCCTGGGATTGTGCCTTTTGTAGTGCTTGGACCTTTTATGGACGTAGCTACCGGGTGAAAAGCCCTGAAGCAGCCGTAGCAGAGCTAGAGCAGATTCGGGAGCCGGGGGTTTTCATCGTTGACGATGTTGCCTTTATCCAGACCAAGCACGGTTTTGAAATTGGAGCCCTGATCGCCAAAAAAGGGATTAAAAAGAGTTATTACCTGGAGACGCGCGGCGATGTCTTACTCCGGAACAAAGAAGTTTTCGAATTTTGGCAAAAACTGGGACTGAAATACATATTTCTGGGACTAGAAGCGATTGACGAGGCGGGATTGCAGAAATACCGCAAGCGAGTGACATTATCCAAGAACTTTGAAGCATTGGAGTATGCCAGATCCCTAGGGTTATCAGTTGCCATCAACCTGATCGCCGA
>JAFAVL010000481.1 GCA_019242465.1 Chroococcidiopsidaceae cyanobacterium CP_BM_RX_35
CATGGCTGGCGGTTCAAATTCCCAAGAGGGGCTTCAACTTTTACCGGCTTTGGTGACGCTAGGGAAGAACCCAGAAATTCAGCTGTGCCAGGTGTTTGCGCCCTCTGAGCTAACACCTGACATGACTGTTATGGAACAAGCGCTTCACCAGCTAATCCGCCACTGCAACTTCGCAAGTTCGATAACTGCCGCTCCAGTCAAAGCCAGTTCCGTCTCCGAAGGTGTAATTAACTTAGTTAAAACCGCCGATTTCGATGTCATCGTCTTAGGAGCCAGCCGTGAGGGATTGCTGGAGCAGACCATTAAAGGAAATATCCCTGAGGCGATCGCTACTCATGTAAAAAGCACTGTCATTCTTGTGCGCAGTCTGATTAATAAAGGAGTAGGGAGTAGCGCGAAGTCCGAGCGGAGTACAAAGTCTGAGCGGAGGTTCCCTCCAATCGAAACTCTATAAGAGAGGGAGTAGAGAGGGCAATGCCCACGCCTTACCGTCAGTACTGTACCTCAACCTGATAAAGCGCGGGGTTGGCTTCGACTTTGAATGACGTCTTGCCACTACTCTCTTTGGGCTGAACCTGAGCCATTGCTGCCTGCCAGCTTTCCGGGCTTTCCCAGTGAGCTACATTGATAAACTGAAACCGTGCATCTGAGTCGAGACTGCGGTGAAGCTTCGTGTCGATGAACCCTGGCTGGTTCTTCATCTGTTGGGCAGTCTCTTTCCACGTGCTGATGAACTCCTCTTCCTTGCCCTTAGGCACGACGAATACATTGATGAGTACTACAGATGATGACATTTATACTCCTCCTCACTAAAAGTGTTACTTGAGTATTCCCCTACTCTCTACTTCCTTTCTAGACAGGCTTTGGCTTCTCGAGATACTGCTTCTACTTCATCATTTGCTAGAGCTAAGAGTGTAGAGTGAGCTTCAGAGCCACCTAGGCGATTTAAGGCTTGTACCAATCTGTAGCGAATTTGCCAATCTGGGTTGGTTGCATAGGGAACTAAAAGCGGAACTGCTTGCATGTCACCTAACTCACCGAGAGAACTGATAGCGGCTGTTTGGATCAGGTCATTCTCTGTCGTCAGCGCCTGTTGCAGAAGTTCAAACGCTCGCGGCTCACCTAACTCCCCTAAGGTGGCAACGATGCTGAACTTGACCAACCACTCGGGAGTGGTGTGGTAGAGTTGCTGCAAGTCTTCAAACGCTTCTGTTAGTTTCAGCCCCCCCAGGCAGTCTGCTGCTGCTGCCTGCACATCTGGTTCGGGGTCATTAAGGCAATCGCGCAATACACTTAAAGCCGTTGGTAAATCCTGTCCGCCTAGAGTGTCTAATTGACTAACGGCAGAGTAGCGGACGCGGGCATTAGGATCAGCAATCGCAGTTTGAACTAGCTCAAACGCAACCGCAGGTTCTTCCAGTTGGCGGATTTGATTTACGGCTCGCAGGCGGGTACCTAAATCTTCCGAACTCAGCAATTCCTTAACAGACTCAGGGGTCGTACTCATAATTTGCTTTTTACTTGTCTATTACTCTTGACTTGCTGCCATTGCCCGAATAATGTCTCCTCGGGTAAGGATACCGATGACATGCCCGGTGGCGTCGAGAACTGGCAAGCGGTGAACTTTGCGCTCGTGCATCAATTGGGCAGCATCTTTTAAAGGCTTGTCAGGGACAACAGTGAGTGGTTCTTGACTCATGACTTCCCCAACGGTTTGCCCCAGCGCCTTATGGATGTCACGCTCGTAAGCGGCAGGATTTTTTAAAAAGATGACGCTGTCAAGAAACATGACGTAAGCCGGAGGAGTGACTCCAGTTTCCTGCCACATCAGGTCGGTTTCAGAAATGATGCCTACCAATTGACCAGCATCGTCTACAACAGGAAGACCGCTGATGTGCTGCTCTGCCAGAATCTGGATAGCTTCCTTGAGAGGCGTTTGGGGTCGCACAACGATTGGGTCGCGGCTCATGGCGTCAGCAACGGTTTTGGGCATCTTCAGCTAATATCTCTGTTTGAAGTTCTCCACAACTCATTGTAGGAAATTGCAGGGAACGACTGAGTGGGGTTGATAAAAAAGTATTGATTTAGGACTGAACGATTCATCGCTCAAAGGTCAGCCGGAGTAGAACTCCGGCTGCTGCTTTGAGCAAGCTCAAAATTCTAAGGACTGGCAGAACTTGTAGGTGAGGGTGATACAGTTGCTGGCTGGCTCTGTTGACTCTTGATTTGCAATACGTCTTTGGCAGATAGCCCCTCACTCTGGCTACCGAAATACCACAAACAGGCTGCCGCCTCTGCCCGAGTCACGGGTTTTTGAGGTTGAAATAAAGTGGTATAGCCGAATACGCGACGAATGTTTGAGCGATCGCCATTCTGGAAATCTGCCAGTATGGCCTTTAACGCCAAGGGGTTAATTCTAGCTGCATCTTGGAAGCCCCAAGTTTGCTTAACCGCATCTACGGAAGCATTTGGCAGAGCTTGATGGGTATCTAGAGGCACTTTCTGGAGAATCATCTGCTCCCGCGTCAGGGGTGCATCGGGATGAAACAAAACTGCTGTGTCAACTCCAGAGAGAGAGCTAGGAATTAAACCAGCCTCAGCTAATCCCTGAATCATCGGAAAATCTGGATCGGTTGCTGGCACGTCTTGGAAAGCAGGTCGATCTGTGGGAGATGCCGCATGGATTTGCTGGGCTGGGGTAGTGGAATTAATTATATTGTTGGCGGTGAACAACCAACGAGCGTATTCGCGACGGCTGATAATTTTATTGGGGTCAAACTGGGTTCCTGTAGCAGATTTGTTACTTTTATCAGTAGCATTCAGCGGCAAGGCACCTAGTTTTGCGAGGTCACTAACGTATTGGCGATACTCTGAGGGAACTTGATTTATATCTGTGAAGTTGCTGTCCCCAACGGCAGCTGGCTGAGGCTCAGGTGTTGGGGATGGTTGAGCAGCAGTAACAGTTGGGGTTGTTACACTTGCAGAATTGCTCGCGCTTGGTTGCGGGGTAGCAGTGGCTGTCGAAGTTGGTGCTGTTGCAACTTCACTATGACCATACTGAATCACAAATGTAGTGGCTGCTAAATCCTGCTTGGTTGCTGGTTGACTGAGTGAGGGTGTGGAGCTGAAAGGAGTTGGTTGCGGTTGAATCGAAACACTCACCTGTAGATTATTCCGACGCGCCTCAATCGTGCTACTACCAGCAGCAGTCGGCTGGCTTAATATCTGCCAGTTGTTTGTTTGAAACTGCTTTTGGTAAAAGTTTTCAATTAAATTACTGGGGTCAGGACTAACCCAACGAATTAGTTTACTGTCCCCAGCAATCGATGGACTAGCAGATTGCCCTTGAGGTTGGGTGGTTGGTTGGGTAACAACTTCCTGTAGCTGGGCATTAGGATAAATTGGGATTTCAGCTGGGAAGTTCGCTGGTAATTGAACTATGGTCTTGTTTGGTTGGAGACTGCCTGTAGGACCCAATATAGCTGGGTTATCTTTCAGCCTAGGATCGGCAGCAAAGGCTTGCTCAAGGTTTTTGCTAATTGGACTGTTAGCGCAGGCAGTCAGAGAAGTCAGCAAAGCAGCTAGACTAACCAGCCTAGCAGCATGTCTATATAGCACAGCAAATGAAGAAATAAGTATCAATTTCTACGCTAGCGCACTTTTCCTCTGCTCCCCCTGCTCTCTTCAATCAAGGGGAGTTTCTAAAATCTAAAAAAGATATTAAATTAAAGAGGAATAACTCCATTAGCAGTAGTCAATTAATCCAACTTGCCTTACAGCCTTACTTGTTTGTTCCCCTGCTGAGAAGATTGCATGCAGGTTTATCCTGAAAAACTACCTCAACCTGAAGCGCAACTACAGATGTTACTGTTTGTGGATGAACGTCCGAGTTCTCGACAACAGGTTGAGCGCATTCGTCATTACCTGAAAGAGCTACAGGCTGATTACCAGTTCGACCTTCAAATTGTAGATGTCGGGGAGCAGCCATATTTAGCGGAACACTTTAAGTTAGTAGCAACTCCTGCTTTAATCAAAATTTATCCTGAGCCTCGGCAAACTCTAGCTGGGAACAACTTGATTGCCCAATTGGAAAATTGGTGGCCTCGCTGGCAAAACGCTATAGAAACTAACTTAAAATTGGCTGACAGGTTGTCAGAAATAGACAAAGGTCATCGCGTTTCTACATCCGATCCAATCCGTTCCGTTGCCGATTCTGCCGAACTCATTCGACTTACAGACGAGGTTTTTCGCTTCAAACAAGAAAAAGAAAAACTGCTTGAACAGTTGCAGTTTAAAGACCGAGTCATTGCTATGTTGGCGCACGATCTCCGCAATCCCCTCACAGCTATTTCTATCGCCGTCGAAACTCTGGAATCGAACTACAAGCCTGAGTCAAGTCATGTTTCGCGGATGACTCCTGCTTTAGCAATGCAGTTATTTAAACAAGCTCGTACCCAAACTCGGACAATCGAACGAATGATTGCAGGTTTACTTCAGGTAGACTGTGGTCATAATGCCCATTTGCACATTCAACCTCAAAAGTTGGAACTAGGACCACTCTGTGAAGATGCAATTGAGCAGTTGAGTAGTCGCTTTCATGCCAAAGCTCAACGCTTAGAAACAGATATTCCCAAAGACCTACCTTATGTCTATGGCGATCCCCAAAAGGTACATCAGGTACTAATGAATCTGTTAGACAATGCGAGCAAGTATACTCCTGAAGGTGGCTCCATTCGTCTTTCTACTCTCCATCGCACTACTCAAAAAATTCAGGTTAGTGTTTGCGACACTGGTCCTGGTATTCCTGAAGACTATCGAGATTGCATTTTTGCAGACGGCTTTCGCCTCCAACGGGATAAAGCTCAAGAAGGCTATGGCATTGGTCTTTCTCTATGCCAACGGATTATCCGAGCACATTATGGTCAAATCTGGGTCGATCATTCTCCCAGTGGTGGTAGCTGCTTTCACTTCACGCTACCAGTTTATCCAAGATAAATTAAGCACTCTGGCGTAGGGCAGTAATAATTTGCTCATTAGCTGGCGGAAAAGGGTATTGGTCAAGCTCTGCCACTGTTACCCAGCGCACCTGATCACATTCGAGTGGTAGTGGCAAACCCGAAAGATGACGGCAGTGATGAACAATCAGGGTAACGTGCAGGTGGGAGTATGTATGTTCAACATCAATAAGATGTTTACCTACTTCAACTTCAATTCCTAGCTCCTCCCAGATCTCCCTTTTTATGCAATTTTTGATGGTTTCGCCACTCTCAATCTTGCCACCAGGAAACTCCCACAAGCCGCCTAAAGGGCTGACTGGGCGTCGGCGATCAATTAAAACCTGCTTTTGGTCGTTCCAAATGACAGCGACGCCAATGATTTTGTGGGGAGTGGGAGAGGTGATTTCACCCATGAAGAGGAGGGGTGAGGGCTAAAACGACTCTTGTTCGGAGGATTTAACCTCAGCTGACTGCAAAGACTTTTCAAAGCCCATTCGCTGCTCAGCATTTCTTAAGAAATATCCACTGACCATTGCAGAAGCCAAAAGGCGACCTAGATTCTCGCGGTTTGTAGTGACGCTTACGTTAAAGTGTTCCGCAGGCAGATTACCCAACAACCCCACAATATTACGCTCCATCACCTGAAAGACTTCCGCTGAAGCGGGTCTAGATAGCTGCGTAACTGCCTCTGGGCTTAAAGATTGGACATATTGCCACAACGGGTTAACGGTTTCTGACTGACCTTCAAAGAATTCTGAGACTTGGTTAGGTGTGTTGCTCACTTTTTGCCTCCATTAGCTCATTAGACTTCCGATTATTAACTCGGATATGAGCTGCCTGTAATTGCCAAGGTAAAGCTTGGCTTTTTATCTATCTGTAAACCAATTTAACAAGATATTCTAGCTTTGAAGTCGGTGAAACCGTACCGCAATTAGCGGGTTGTATCACCTCAGCTAGCCAAGTATTCATTCATATCCGCCTTGCGCTTACGGAGTTTGGTTAGGGCTTCACGCTCGATCTGCCGCACCCGTTCCCGACTAATGTTAAGCAGATCGCCGATTTTAGCCAGAGTTAGGGCTTGTCCATCCATCAAACCAAAGCGTAAAGCTAGCACCTCTCGCTGTTGTGGAGTTAGATCTGCCATCAATCGCTCTAAGTCAGTAGATAAAGAGGACTGCATAACAAACTCTTCTGGAGAAGCACCTGTGTCCTCCAATAGCTCTCCCAACTCGGTATCCTGGTTATCTCCTACACGCAAATCTAACGACAACGGCAGGCGGGCCCGTTCCAGATATTCTCTTACCTGTTTAGGGGTTAATTCTAATTCTGTTGCCAACTCAGAAGCTGTAGGGGCACGCCCTAGTTGTTGAGATAGCTGACGTTGAGCTTTTTTGATTTTGTTTAGCTTTTCAGTAATGTGAATCGGCAGACGAATAGTACGACCCTTCTCAGCGATCGCCCGAGTTATGGCTTGACGAATCCACCAGTAGGCGTAGGTTGAAAACCGATATCCCTTGGTTGGGTCAAACTTTTCTACCCCCCGCTGCATCCCAATCGTACCTTCCTGAATCAAGTCCAGCAAGTCCACATTGCGCTTAATATATTTTTTAGCAACGGAAACCACCAATCGCAAGTTTGCCTCAACCATCTTGCGTTTAGCTAGTTCTCCAGCAGCCAATGCCTTGTTTAGCTCGACACTATCCGATACATCTGTGGCTGCTACCCACTCTTCAAGTGTGGGTTCGCGACCCAATTGCTCCCACAGAGACTCCCTGACCATTTGCAAAGCCGTTGAGCGCTGCACCTGTTTACCGTATAAAATCTCTTGCTCATGGGTTAGCAGTGGTACACGACCAATTTCACGCAGGTAAGTGCGCACGAGGTCAGTTGCTGTTTGAGCTGTCTTCATAGCGCTGATTTTTACCTATAATGTTAGGGTTTGTAGAACTTGAGCGAGCCATAATATGCCTTGCTAGCTGCGACTAGTCGATCTGAAAAATAATTTTACTTAGGTCATTTAGACGCAGAGGGTATAGAGAGGGCTTGATATTGGGCCTATAGAGTTAATCACAAGTATTTATTACTACATACAGAACAACTAGGTTAACCCATCTCCGTCTCCCTCAAACCTTTGAATCTAAATTCTACCATATTAACAATTGTAACATTTATGAGGATAGGTAGAGCATCTGATATTTGGGATTGACTAAGAAAGGAGTGTAGGGGAGGACGTTGGGGCGATTGGGGAAGCAGAACTATCCTCGGCTCCGCTCCTCCTCGCGCTCCTCACTTTTTAATGTAGTCTTGGAGAGCTTTGACTTCCAAGGGCTGAGATTGTAGTGCCCGGATGGCAGCGGCAGTCGCTCTAGCACCAGCAATCGTAGTAACGATGGGGATTTTGTAAGCTAAGGCCGAGCGACGGATCAGACGCCCATCCGTTGCAGCTTCACCACCAGAAGGTGTAGTCACAATAAGTTGAATCTTCTGATTTTTAATCGCGTCTAGGACATGGGGGCGACCTTCATGCAGTTTTAGGACTAACTCGACTTCTAAGCCATGCTCCTGGAGGATACGACCTGTACCATTGGTTGCCATGACCGAGAAGCCCAAATCGATCAAGTCTTTGACTACAGGTACAACCGGAACTTTGTCGCGATCGCTCATCGACACAAACACCGTGCCACTTAGAGGTAAACGCTCACCAGCCCCCAGTTCCCCCTTAGCAAAAGCCCGACCAAAGTCGCTATCAATCCCCATCACTTCCCCAGTAGAGCGCATCTCTGGTCCTAAGATCGTATCTGTACCAGGAAACTTGTTAAACGGTAGCACTGCTTCCTTAACAGCTATATGGGTAGGAATCTGTTCTTGTGTTAAGCCGAGCGACTCCAAAGTCTCACCCGCCATAATTTGAGCAGCTAGTTTTGCCAAAGGCACGCCAGTTGTCTTAGACACAAAAGGCACAGTGCGCGAGGCACGAGGGTTAGCTTCTAGAATATAAACCTGGGGGGAATAACCATGCGCCCCAACAACTGCAAATTGAATATTCATCAGCCCAACCACCTTCAATGCCTGCGCCAACTGCACCGTCCATGTCCGAATTCTATCTAGGACTGTCGGCGATAGCGATATAGAAGGTAAAGAGCAAGCAGAGTCGCCAGAGTGAATCCCTGCCTGTTCAATATGTTCCATAATGCCACCAATAACCACTCGACCAGTGTGGTCAGCGATCGCATCCACATCCACCTCAACAGCATTTTCCAAAAACTTGTCAATCAAGATCGGATGCTCTGGCTCAACCTGCACTGCATAGGTCATATAGCGCTCCAACTCTGCATCCGAATAGACAATTTCCATTGCCCGTCCCCCCAACACATAGCTAGGGCGCACCACCACCGGATAACCAATTTGACTCGCCACCCTCAAAGCATCCTCATAACTTCTGGCGATACCATTTTGCGGCTGAGCAATATCCAGTTGATGCAAGATTTTCTCAAACCGCTCCCGATCCTCAGCCATATCAATCGAATCCGGCGAAGTCCCCCAAATCTGACTCTCCGCGTCTAAAGAGCGGTTCAAATACTCCTGCAACGGCACCGCTAACTTCAGTGGTGTCTGACCCCCAAACTGAATAATTATTCCAGCAGGAGCTTCCGCTTCAATAATATTCAGCAC